>NZ_JOPF01000019.1:0-2723 GCF_002153595.1 Gluconobacter sp. DsW_056 | reverse complement strand
GGAGGAGTCGTTGTGTCTGAGTGAGGAGCGTTGTGGGCGAGTTGTCTTACAGTCTGGCGTTTGGCAGTCTGGTGGTTGACGCTGGAGCTGGCTTCTGATGCTGGCTGAAGTTAACCTGTTTGGCGTTTTCGTTGCTCCGCTTTCCATTTATGCCGTAGCGGCGGTCTTTGTAACGTTACTGCTGAGAAGCCTCCTGTGGCGCACGGGCGCCCTGGGATGGTTCTGGCACGTCGCTCTCTTTGAAATAGCGCTCTATGTCTGTGTTCTCTGTCTGCTCATCCTTTACGTCTAGGGAGGGTCAGCGATGAACTGGACCCGCAGTGTAATCCGTGTCCTGCTGACCCTTGTGGTGCTGGCGCTCGCCATCGGCCTGGGGCGGACGATGTGGGACATCTATGTCCTCGCCCCCTGGACCCGTGACGGCCGCGTGCGCGTCTATGTCGTAGACGCCGCCCCCGAAGTTTCAGGCACGGTCGTGGCCGTGCCGGTCGTGGACAACGAGTATGTTCACAAGGGCGATCCGCTCTTCGTGCTCGATCCGGTGCGCTTCCGCCTCGACATCGACGCCGCCCGCGCCCGTCTGGCCGGAGCCGAGGAAGACCTCAAGCTCCGCAGCTCCGATGCAAAGCGCCGCATGGGACTGGGCGGTATCGTCTCGGCGGAAGAACAGGAAGACTTCAACTCCAATGTCGAGACCCAGCGCGCCAAGGTCAACGCGGCCAGGGCCGAACTGAACACCGCCCTGCTTAACCTCCAGCGCTCCACGGTCTATTCGCCGGTGGACGGCTACATCACCAACCTGAACCTGCGCGTGGGTGATTACGCCCATGCCGGTCAGCCCGGTATGGCCGTGATCGACGCGCACAGCTTCTGGATCAACGGCTATTTCGAAGAAACGAAGATGCACGGCGTGCATGTGGGGGACGAAGCCCGCATCAAGCTGATGGGCTACAAACAGATCCTCATGGCGCATGTCGTGAGCATCGGCCGCGGCATCAACGACCAGAACGGCGTGTCCGACAAGCTGGGCCTGCCGGACGTCAATCCGATCTTCACCTGGGTGCGTCTGGCGCAGCGTATTCCGGTGCGTCTGGAACTCGACAGCGTACCGCCGAACATCACGCTGGCGGCCGGCATGACGGCCACGGTGACGATCGGGCGCGAAACGCCGGGCGCGCGCGGGCGTCTGACCACCTGGCTGCAGAACCACCTCTGATATGTCCCGCAAATTCCTGACCCTTGCCCTGAGTACCTGTCTGTCGCTGACGGCGTGTACGGTGGGGCCAAACTTCACGCCGGACCGGATCAAGGTGCCCGACGCCTTCGTCGAGCAGCCCCATCCCGCCACGGCCGATGCGCTGGCGCAGTCGGCGGCGGACATGAAGGACTGGTGGTCGCAGTTCCACGACCCCATGCTCAACGAGCTGGTGGATCAGGCGATCAAGGGCAATTACGACCTGCAGATCGCCTCGCAGCACATCATCGCCGAGCGCGCCGTCCGCCGTCAGGCACAGTCGGCCTGGTATCCGCAGCTCGACGTGGCCGCAGGTGGCGGCGATGACCGCTATTCGATCAATATCGACAACTGGCCGCTGCGTCCGGGCAATCCGGCCAACCGCCCCGAAGCTTCGGTCCTGACCTATGGCGCGCGGGCGACCTGGGAAGTCGATCTGTTCGGGCACATCGCCCGGCAGGTGGAAGAGCGCAAGCGGATCGTCGAGGAATCGATCGAGAACCGTCGGGGCGTTCTCCTGGCCCTGCTGGCCGAGATGGCGACGGACTATGTGACACTGCGCTCGGTGCAGGAGCGTCTGACCGTGACCGAGCGTGCCATCGACGTAGCCGTGCGCTCGCGCGAACTGACCGAAAAGCTCTACACCCATGGCCTCGGCAACACGCTGGCCGTGGCGCAGGCCCAGACGGAAGAACATCTCGAGCGCGCCCGTCTGGCGCCGTTGCACGAGCAGGAAGAGCGGCTGATGCATGCCATCGCCGTCCTTGTTGGCGACATGCCGGGCCAGCTTGAGGAAGAGCTGGAAAAGCGCCGTCCGATCCCCGATCTGCCGCGCTTCCCCGACAGCCTGCCGTCGATCGTGCTGGCCAACCGCCCCGATATCCGTGTGGCCGAGGCCGAATACGCAGCTGACACCGCGCGCGTGGGCATTGCGGTTTCGAACCTCTATCCGAAATTCATGATCCCGCTGACGTTCAACCCGAACGCTTCCGCCGCCTATCAGGCGTTCCAGGCGGGCGGCATGGCGTGGAGCTTCATGATGATGGCGACGCTGCCGGTCATTCATGGCGGCCGCTACACCGCCGCGATCGCGCAGGCCCGGGCCGAGGCCGAGGGCAGCCGTCTGAACTACCGCAAGACGGTGCTCAGGGCGTTCGCGGATGTCGAGGACGCGATGGGCGACTGGCGGCATAATGCCGAACTGGTCGAGCAGCTGAACCAGGCCTCCGTCGACGCCGGCCTCGCCCGCGACCGCGCCCAGAAGCTCTTCGGGGCCGGTCTGACCGGCTATCTGAACGTGCTGACGACCGAACAGACCGCCCTGTCCGCACAGGACCAGGCCGTCGTCGGACGTCTCGCCCGCGTCCGCAACGCCGTCGCCCTCTACATCGCCCTCGGCGCCGGATGGCAGGGAAAAGCCCTCACCGACACAAGGCTCCCCGTCGAAGTCAATCAGCAAAACGCTTTCGTCAGAGCTTTTACAAGGTAA
>NZ_JOPF01000018.1:0-2686 GCF_002153595.1 Gluconobacter sp. DsW_056 | reverse complement strand
ACCAGGGCCGTCAGTTCCCGCGCCAGAAGATAACCCAGGCGGCGATAGCCAAAGCAGCGTCCTTGGTCCGCCCGTTCTCGTAGGCGCTGGCGCAGGACAGCATCGTCCGCTCCGGTAGAAACATACCGCGCGACACGCCTGGCAACATCAACAAGCGCACAGGCTCGGCGTTCACTCAGGGCCAGGGCTTTCTGAATGTATCGGACTGCCTGCCGTTTCGCGACAGGCGTTACCACTTTTCCCAACAATTTCCTTCAGTGCCGCATTATCCAGCATGGCATCCGCCAGAAGACGTTTCAGGCGGCTGTTTTCATCTCCCAGCGCCTTCAACCGTTTGGCCTCGGATACCTCAAGGCCACCATAACGGGCCCTCCATTTGTAGGAGGTCGCGTCACTGATCCCGTATTTACGGCAGAGATCAGAGACCTTTAGTCCGGATTCCTGTTTCTTCAGGATACCTATGATCTGCTCTTCCGTAAAACGACTGCGCTTCATCCGCCCATATCCTTCTCGATCGGAATCTACTTTTAAATGGTTACATTTCCGGGGGGGGGGGCTGGCGTTTTGAAAAATTCACTTCAAAATATCGCAGCAAGAATTCAGATTTCGTAGAAATATAATTTTCTTTTATGAGCTTTTTTCGATAAAATTTTATTTTTAGGGAGTTTAGAAAATGGCTATTAAAGATCCAGTGATTATCGAGCATCTCAATACGCAGCTCACGAATGAACTGACAGCAATCAATCAGTATTTTCTTCACGCTCGGATGCTAAGGCACTGGGGAGTGACTCATCTCGGCAAAAAAGAATATGAAGAGTCTATTGAGGAAATGCATCATGCAGATTGGCTGATCGAGAGAATTCTATTTTTGGGTGGTTTGCCAAATGTGCAGCGCCTGAATTCAATTCTTATTGGTCAAACAGTTCAGGAAGTTCTAGAATGTGATCTGAAGCTCGAAGAGAAAGCCATTCAAGACCTTAGGGAAGGTATCGCTTACTGTGAAAGTGTACGCGATTATGTTTCACGCGATTTGCTTTTAAAAATTCTTGTTAACGAAGAAGAGCATGAAGATTTCATTGATCGACAGTTCGATCTAATCAAACAGATTGGAATTGAACGTTATATTCATAAAAATTCTGCAGCTGCTCCCGACCAGGAGTAAGCATATATTTTTCAGGCAGCCCGGACGATATCGGGTTGCCCTTTATGCGACGAGGCATTGAGAGATATGATCAGCGTCAAGGCTTAAGTCACGTTGACCAAAGACCCAATCCAGAGTTTTGCGGCGGCGATATTGAGGAAACTAACGAAGGACAGGGTAGCCTTGTGGTAGCAGGTCGGGATGGGGCGCATTTGCCCACCGATACGCGTGGCAAGCCGCGTGTGAATAATAGCCGCGTGAAGCGGTATCATTCAAATTATGCTGTCCAGCGCGCGGTGAAAGGATGCGCCCTCCCTGCTCATGGCCCGCGCAAGATGCTCTACAATCAGTTTCAGCCTTGGGCTACGAAAGACGTCTGGGCGAGCCTGTTCCAGACGCTGGCGCAGAGCACGTGGACCACCTGCCGAACTTCTGATCAACAGTTCTGCCGTGAAGGCTTATCGCTGCGCCTCCAGCGGACAAAGGAGGAGTAACACTAGGCCATTGACAGATCGCGTAGCGGGCGCACGACTAAGACCCTCGCGCTGACGGATGCCGCTTGCCGTCCGGTCGCCTTTGTGCTGACCGGCGGGAACGTCGTGGATGGCACGGCAGAGGTCCCGTTGTAGGAACAAGTCTCGAACATCCAACTGATCAACAGCGACAAGGACTACGACACCAACGCGATGCTTCGACAGATCGAGACATTTGCGCTGCGCCGAACATCTCATCCAAGGTCAAGCGTATCTGGAAGAACTGTTTTTCGCCGGTCCTTTATCGGACGCGAAATGCCATCGAGTGCATGTTCAACCGCCTCAAGGGCTTCCGCCGCGTCGCTGCACGTTGTGACAAATATAGTCTAGCTATCTGGTGAATTAGCATGTGTTATATAAATATCATTGAAGGCCGACACATGTAGAATATTATATGATGTTTGTTGGACTGCCTCAGAATTTGGAGATGTTCCATTTTTTAACTTCACCGCGTGACGAACTTCGATCTCAAAAGGCTTTTCCAGTTCAAGTGCGACGCGGTGCTGGCGCCAATAAAAGGCCATTTTGATTTCGGAACTTTCCCATGAGTAATGAACACCAATCCTATCTTTCGTGACGATCTGGTTCCCCGCTATGACCATCATGGCCACCCCCGCGGTTAACGTCGCCCGATCGAGCATACCGTAACTCACGTAAAGCACGACCTTTACCAGATGCAGAAGGACGTCATTGGCTGCCCGAGTTGCAACAATTTCCTGCTTATTCAAGCCGAGCCTGTGATAAAAACGGTTAAAGAGTAAACCAACAGCGCCCGTAAAGCCTGACTCGAAGCCTGCCAGTGTTCCGACGACCGGCAGCCACGCGATATTTCCGGCTTGCGGGACAGTCTCTATTTCCCTCTGACGACGCAAGACAAGCGGCAAATTGCTGATGAGAAACAGACCAAGGAGAAGATTGAGATAAGCTGGCTCCAATTGCCGAAGTAGCAACAACCCGACCCACGCCGCAGGAAGAGCTGGCGGCACGAAGTGCAGGACGACATGCCAGCGGA
>NZ_JOPF01000017.1:0-17708 GCF_002153595.1 Gluconobacter sp. DsW_056 | reverse complement strand
GGTCGCTCATCTTCAGTCTCCTCAAGGAGCCTGAATCAAAATTCCCTACAAAAATCAATAGGTCCTGAGCCTAGGTCTAGGGTCTTGCTACGCAAGGAAGGGGCATAGGCTGTACCGAATTTGAAGCTGTATTGGCGGGTCGGCTCATACGAGATCACAATCCCTCTCTCAAGCAGAATTTTTTTTGCAAAAAGATAGCTTTGCGAGAATACAGTCACATTGTGTGCGTTATCAGTCTATGTGGAAGCTGATGAGTGGCAGTACTTAATCATAGTGCATAGATTAGCTCGATCCTTACCAATTTCATTTAGAAATATCTTCATAAATTTTGATCATATGAAACTAGATATTTAAAGGGTATATATTTTTCTAAATACCATAAGTATTAGCTTTATGGGGAATAAAAGAGATAGGTTTGTTGAATTCTCGGAGGCCGTAGTTAACAAGACCTTTAAGGACCTTTATCTGATTGGCGAGCTTTCCAATCGTTCCGCCTACGAGTTCGAGAAGTCTGACATCCGAAAGATTTTTGTCGCACTGCAGCAGGCAATGGACGCTATCAAATTGCGCTTCTTCAGGGGAGACAGAAGGAAATGGAGGCGACTTCAAGCTCTAGGCGCTATGTCGCGGCAAGGTGCTTGAGAATGGGTTGCAGAACAGGGAGTGAGTGATGGCAAAGGTACAGTTTCTGAAGAACGAGGCGAACAAGGTTGAAGGGCTTGCATATGCGGGGGTCGAGACCTTTCGGGGCTCACCATATACTAGCTGTGCACGTGAGACCGGGCAGAACAGCCGCGACGCTGTTGCAGGTGATGCGCCGGTACAGGTAACATTCAACCTCCATGAAATCGCTCGTGCCGACGTTCCTTTCGCCGACCAGCTTCAGCATGCGATCGAATGTTGCCTGAGAGCGCCGCGCGACGCCAAGACCAAGGAGCATCTTGAGAGAGCGCGGGAGCAGATCACCGCTCCGACCATCAAGGTCCTAGAGATTGCCGACCTGAATACCACCGGTCTTACGGGCCCGGTGGAGGATGAAAACTCTGTGTTTGCGGCGCTCGTCAAGGGAGACGGTGTTACGAACAAGTCCGACCCGACCTCGGCCGGATCCTACGGCATCGGAAAAAATGCCGCGTACGCGGTCTCGGGCCTGCAAACCGTCATCTACTCTACCTGCTATAAGACGAATAATCCTGACCAAACCTGCTTCGCTGCTCAAGGCCGATTGAGGCTGATCTCCCACGTAGATGGCAGCCAAAAGCTGTCGGCAGAAGGGTACTGGGGCAACGAGAACTTTACGCCGATCACATCGACAGCCGAGGTGCCGCCATGGGTCGCACGGGACAAGATCGGAACCTCGATCTTTTCGGTCGGCTTCCGTGAGCAGGACCGGTGGGCAGACAGGATGCGGCTCTCCCTCGCCACCAACTTTTTTTTGGCCATTGTCCGGAACGAAATCGAGTTTACGGTCGATGGGATCAAGTTGAATCAACCCTCCATCGATAGTATCCTTGAAGCCAATGCCCTTGCTGAGATTGCTGTGGCTTCCGACGAGACTGCCAGCCTCGAACGTGCGAAGCGTCTCATGCAGTGTATCCGCTCCGATGCGGCCACCCGGCACACTATCAGGGTGGCAGGTTTGGGCGATTTTACCCTCCACCTACTGATTGCCGAGGGTATGCCGCGGGAAATCCATGTCCTGCGCAACGGCATCTACATCTGCGACAACTTCGCTAAATTCGGGCTCCCAATGCGTGCGTTCCGGGGTACCAAGGAATATGTTGCGGTGCTTGAGCCGGCTCGGACAGATGCCGGAAAGAAGCCCAGCCAGCTCCTAAAGCAGCTGGAGAATCCGGCGCATGACGCATTCGAGCCGGAGCGGATCGTCGATACCGCGCACCAGAAGGCTGCACGTCAGCAGATCAAGTTTTTGGTCCGCAAGATGCGTGATATCATCAAGGCTGCAGCCAAGATGGAAGAACTCGACCATAGCCAGCTTGACGAGCTTTCCCATCTGTTCGCCGCGGGCAGCGCAACTATAAAAACGTCCAAAGCCGATGGCGAAAGTGACCCTGACCGCTTCCAGTACGGCCAAGCCCGAAAGATCATACGGCGACGTGCCACCGCCCTTGGTTCCAAGGGCAAGATGAAGCGTCGGCGCGACAAAGCTGCCGAGGCACGTGAGCGGAAAAAGGCGGAAAGGGTAGAGCGCCCCCAGCCCCGCCCAGCCGGACAGCGACCGGTTCCGCTAGATCAGGTGCGTTCCACAATTCCGCAGGGGGATGGCGGACTTGTCCGCACCGTCTTCTTCACACCTGCCGTCAGCGGCAATGCCGAGATCGTGGTGTCCGCTTCCGGTCTGACCTATGACGTTGCTCTTGATCTGATTGCGGCGTCGGCCGGTACAGTGGTGAAAGGGCGGCTGCATGCTTCTTTAGTCAAGGGGCAACGGACCGGGGTCAGGATCACATTCTCCGAACCATTTGATGGTCCAATCGAACTTGCCGCTAGCAGCCTTTCGGCACCGGCACAGGGGGGTTGCTGAAGATGAAAATTACAGAGTCCACCTCCTATCCCCACCCGGTTCTCGCACCGTGGTCGGATGATATCGCAAATGCCAGCTTCAGTACGATGGTGACCTTCCAGCTCGATCAGGAAGAGAACCAAGTATCTATTCATTGCGATGTCGTACTTAATCAGCCGGATATTGTGGCTCTGATCAACGAGGGGGCGGCGACATTTGGCTGCTTCATCAAATGTCAGGATACTGGAATGCGACGCCTGCAGAAGCTCGGCTTCCCGATAGGCAAGCAGGAGTTCGCAAGCGGTGCGCTGATTGGTAGGGTCCAGCTGCGGCCGATGGTTTGGTCGCTCCGGCCTATCAGTGGCTACCGGCCAGCAGGAACGCATGCCGAATTTGCCGGCGGTACCGATATCGAAATCGGGCAAATACTCGCCCTCGATGATGAACAGATCATTGAGGTAACGCGACCACCCTTGCCACCGCTGGAGTCGATCTTCGAGATTCAGTCTTCTGATGAAGTGCCTGAGGGCGAGTTTGAGCTCGATACAGAATCGGACCGAATCACAGTTCTGATGCCGAATGCTACCTATCAGCTCGTCCAAGATTTCCGTCAAACCAACGACGCCACCCGCACCGTACTTATGAATGCGCTCTATGTACCGGTTATTATGGAAGTGCTCGACCAGCTGTGCGATGGAGAACGGCAGTTTGAACAGTACCGCTGGCTTTACCCGTTCAAGGCCCGGTGCGAGATAGCCGGAATCGATCTGTCTAAACGAGACCTTTTCAATGACGCCCAGCGGCTGTTGCTGAATCCCTTCGCATTACTTAGCCAGCTTATCGAAGACGATAATGGAGATGCAGATTGAGCACGCAAAAGATGCGGCTACTCGCCGCCAATGTTGTCGAAGAGCTGTCCAAGAGTATCGGACCCAATCTTACGCGTTACACGCAAGGCGACTTCCTTGATCTCGAAAAACAGAGCGGTTGGGCGATCGAGACAGCGCTTGCGCGTTGGGATCCGGCAATCGTGGCTGGCTTGGACCCGTCCGGAACGCCAGCAGCAGAGATCAGAAACTCGCTGCTAATTTATACCAGCCTTCAGGGCGTTACTCCTGCGCTGGCCCGCGAGGAGCGTCTGTGGGCGCGCCTCTGCCACGTAGAGTGCTTGGAATACGCGCGAAATCGCTGGATCAAAAAAAAAGAGGGTGCAGCGGCGGCGGTCCGGCTTCATTTTTTTGCTCCCGGCCTGATAGGCTGTCGCGACGGAAACGCTATCGGCCGCCTGTGGTGGAATGGTCATCTTGCTGCTTTGGCGATGCCTGGTGACATAGAAACCGGTTTGTCACGCCTGCTATCCCGGGCCAATGTGCGGCTGCAGATTGTGGACCGCGCCGATACTGCTTTCCGGCAGCCACTTGTGAGCGGCATCTTTCGCCTTCTCGGCAAGGAAGATTGGTTTAACAGTTATGACGCCGCAATCGCGGATTTCATGTTCGAGGTGAACAAGCGCAGTGGCGGCCTCATGTTCGAGGCGTTCGATGCGTCAGTCGTTGATAGTCATCTGTCCGATTGTCTTGCCTATGCCAAACTACGCAAGAGTGATGGGTCAAGCACGGTCAAGGCCTGACTGTTCAGTCGATTAGATGACATGGCGGCGGTGAGAAAGTTTCGAGCACATTCTCAGTTTGAGGTTTGTCGAACGCCTACCATTTTTATAAAACTGGACAGATCTACCAACCACTCCTGTTGGGCAGATCGATAGGTATTATGTAACTGACGGGGAACCACCAGCTGCAGGCATTTGGCCTGCATCTCGTCAGTCTGGTTTTCCGAAATGCCCGGCTCCAGTGTCAGCAGGTGTTTGTCCGGAATTCTTTGGGCTTCCGACAGCACCTGCCGCCAGCGATCTTTTAGCGTGGACTTGGCTCCCAGCATAGTTAGCCGCGAAGTAGGAAAGGCCGGATCCTGATATTCGGCCTGTCCCGGGAATAAGAAATCGGGCTTGTTCCGGTTTTCGGTCAGGGCACCACGATTGTAGCGGATTCCCTGTGCCTGAAAGACAGCTTCCAGATGGTTTTCCAGCGCCTGACCCGCCCTTGCCTTCCGCCGGTTCTGCACGCTCAGGGAAAACGATAGGAAGCCATCTACATCAGCGCCATCGGGTGCAGAGAAGCCCATGCTGATGCGTTCAGCAACTATCCGCCGCTCAAGACGGCGGAAAAGTTGCTCCTCCCGATCCATCCAGTCGATTAGTGCCTGGTCCGGATCATCGGCAGCGGAGACCTCGGGAAGCGAGGTGCGAGCTAGTTCGGAAAACACTCGTGTCGTCGGAAAGGCCAGCCCGAATTTCTCGATCAGGCTGTCCAGCCGGTTCGCTTCCGGTTCTTCCGGTTCGATTCCGAGTTCATCGAGAATATACCGGGCGGCATAGCCCAGCTCCGGGTTATGAGCGCCAGCAATCTCTTGGAACGTAAAACCGGCCTCTCCTTGATCATCCAGACCGAACAGCCACAGAAGCTGGTTCCGGATTGTCTCAACCGGGGTGACCACGACAAGGATGGATCCGTCTTGTTGCAACGCCAAGAACAGCATATCCCCGGGTCGCATCAGTTCGGTGACGGCATTGCCCGAATAATAGAGGTGATACTCCGGAGCACGGGGCTTTCCCTTACGAACATTGGACCAGCTCATGAAACCGTCTTCCGTCATGGCCTCCTGCTCATCAGGAAGCCAGATGAAGCGTGTCGGAATGCCGCGCCCGTCGTCATCTCCCAGCAGGCGGCGTAGGGGCTTGGTGCCCTGAAACTCGTGCTGGTTCGAGCTTTTCGAGATCGTCTCGACAAGCGTCAGCCGCTTTGCGACGACGCCTGCGAACAGGTCGGACAGCATGCCACGTTTCATATCGTTCCCCTGATTTCACAGGCGGCCTCGGTGCCGGGAAGCCACTGCGCGATTTTTGTCACCACGGTTTCCGGTCCCAAAGCCGTGCGCCCCTTCAGGGCACATTCCCAGACCACAAGCTTACGCCAGCCGGCCTCGGCGAGCTGTCGCTGGACCAGAGAATCTCGCTCAACGTTGCGCCCAATCTTTGCAGACCAGAACTCCGGCCGTGTGGACGGCATCCGGAACAGATGGCAATCATGCCGGTGCCAGAAACAGCCATTGACCATGATGACCGCTTGGAAGCGGGGAAAGACCAGATCCGGCTTTCCCGGCACGTCCCGGGCGTGCAGACGGTAGCGGAAACCCAAGGCATGCAAGCCTCGTCGGATTATCAGCTCGGGCTTCGTATCCTTCCCCCGGATACCGGCCATCATTCGACTGCGAACCTCCGGGGGAACGATATCAGCCAACTGGCACCTCGATATCGGCCGAGGCCAGCATAGGCTTGTGCTCTGGATCCTGTGGCCTGCGCATGACCTCGGCAATGAATGGTTTCATGGCCTCGGCCAGATACTCGATGACAGGCACGGCTACGGCGTTACCGAACTGGCGATAAGCCTGAGTGTCTGACACTCCAATCCGGAAAGGACGTCCTGGCCGCTCGAACCCCATCAGGCGCGCACACTCCTGAGGCGTCAGGCGGCGCGGACGTTTGCCCTCTTGCCGGATCAGGATCTCGGATCCGTCCTTGTGATATCGGGCTGACAAGGTACGTGCGATGTCGTCGGGGCCGACCAGACCGTAACCGAACCCGTTGCCCTTTGCCTCGTGCTTGGCCTTGTAGTTCTGGAGATAGGTCCAGAGATGCTCGGTCAGGGTGTATTTTGGAGGAACAGCATCGTTCGGTTCTAGGATGCTGCCGAGCTTGGGGCCGTCCTCCACGGAGGGTAGGGGCAGGTTTGCCAGATCAAAGCCGGTCGGCTCGCGGAAACCGATAATAAAGATACGTTCGCGCTTCTGAGGTACCCACGGAGCCGAGCTGATAACGCGACTCTGGACGTGGTAACCGAGTTTCTCGCGCAGGGTGGCCATGATGACCGCAAAGGTTCGCCCTTTGTCATGGCTTTGGAGGTTCTTGACATTTTCCAGCAGGAAGGCTGCTGGCCGATGATGGGCAATAATCCGGGCTGCATCAAAGAATAACGTGCCCTGCATGTTGCACAGGAAGCCATGCGGCCGCCCTAGAGAGTTCTTCTTGGACACCCCTGCCAGCGAGAACGGCTGGCAGGGAAAGCCGGCCAGCAGCACGTCGTGCTCAGGCACCAGCGACGGCTCTTCCGCGAAGGGGCGGATATCCCCGCTGATCTCGTGGTTGTCCGGGTAGTTCAGCGCATAGGTCTCGCGCGAGAAGCGGTCCCACTCTGACGTAAAAACACAATGCCCCCCAATTCCTTCAAAACCGATGCGCAGGCCGCCGATGCCGGCAAATAGGTCAATAAAGCGGAAGCTGGCGCTGGAAGGTTTCTGTATGCTGCGACGTTCCCGCGCCAGACGCTCCAGAAGACGCACAACAGGGGCAGAGACCTTCTGGCGGCCCTTCTCGTAACGGGAAGCCGTCGTCTCGCTGATTCCCAGCTCTTCGGCCGCTTCCTTCAAGGTCAGGCCAGCCTGTTCGCGAAGACGGTTAAAGACAGAAACGGGCTGCGAGGGAAGTGACATTTATGCCTCTGGGTGTTTTTCAGTCAAATAGCGTTTCTAAATCCCAGAGACAAGATATTGTTCGATATATGTTCCTTTTTTAAGTGAATTAGTGCTGGAGCTCGTATGCGTATCAAAAAAATAATGTTGCTCTCTACCGCATCGCAATTGTCAAAATACGCAATCATTCGTCAATACTATCTTACGTCGCAAGCAAGACTTTCTGGTAATATTTAGTAATTTAGACGAAATGCGGATCATGATCCGTGGCCCACTTCCGCAAGATATGGCAGACCATCTATACGATTGGTTATATTCTTTATGAAACCCTACAAATCCGCCTGAATGCCAAAGCGAAAAGCTACTCTAATACATACGGTCCTGAAACCTCCAGCGGGGTGTTACACTATTACCTATAGTGTAACACCCCGCTCCTTCCGATCCCGTGGCCGCCCGGATCGCTCCTCCCCGTCCCGCTCTCACGATCGGCGGAAAAGCCCCGAAAATCCGCATCCTTGGCGAAAAAGCCCTGACGGTTCGGATCCGGACCTGTTACATTTTTCGGGATCTGATGCCCAAAGTCCCGCAAATGGCCCTGCCTCGCCGGTTCAGCCTCTTCCCCGAGAGCGCCCGTCTGCAGCGGATTGACCCGGCGACCAACTGCTGGCGCTTCTACCGTCTGACCCTGCAGGATGATCTCTTTGGCGGCACTGTTCTCGTGCGCTCCTGGGGACGTTTGGGGACCACCGGTCAGGAGCGGCGGGAGCGTTTCGGCGATCCGGTCGCTGCGCAAGCAGAGCTGGTCTGTTGGGTGCAGGTGAAGCAGCGTCGGGGCTACCGAGAGGAAATGGATGGATGACTGGAGAGAAGGTGATGGTGAAAACGAGGGCTCTGCCCTCGCGCTCCCGGCAGGAGACGCAGGCTCCTGCACCTCGGGGATTTGACAGGAAGGATCCGTCTGGCAGCGGCGTGTCATCGCAGGCGGGGATGCAGCTGTTTGATCCTTCGGGGACGCGGAAATATCTGACCGTCTCCGAGCGCACCGCCTTCCTGAAAGCGGCCGAGCGGGCGCCGCGCGATGTCCGCACGCTCGCCATGACCCTGGCTTGGTCGGGGTGCCGTCTGTCCGAGGCGCTGGCCCTGACCGCCGACCGGGTGGATCTGGCTGGCGGCGTATTGGTGTTCGAAAGTCTGAAAAAGCGTCAGGACGGGATCTACCGGGCCGTCCCCGTCCCCCCTCCCCTGCTCGAGGCGCTCGATCTGGTGCACGGTGTTCGCGAAGCTCAGGCGCGTCGGGACCGGGGTCGCTCCCTGCGCCTGTGGCCGGTGGCCCGCATGACCGGCTGGCGCATGGTGCACCGGGTCATGACCGAGGCCGGCCTGTCCGGACCGGCTGCCTCTCCCAAGGGCCTGCGGCATGCCTTTGGCGTGGCGGCCGTCTCCACCGGCATTCCGCTCAATCTCGTGCAGAAATGGCTCGGCCATGCCCAGCTATCCACTACCGCCATCTACGCCAACGCCTCCGGCGACGAGGAGCAGACCATTGCTAGGAAAATGTGGTTAATTTAAAAAATACTTTTAGAGACTTCTTTAAGTTCTTATTGAAGATTGTTTTAATATTAAAAGAATATCAAAAGGAGGTTATATGATTCTCACTGTTGGCAACACAAAAGGCGGCGTAGGGAAAACCACTCTTGCAGTTCAAATCGCTATTTTCAGAGCGCTCCAAGGAAGAGATGTCTGGTTGATCGATGGAGATCGCCAAGGAACAGCAGCCTCTGCAATTTCTATTCGTACAGAAGCGAATCAGAACCCTGGAATTGCCTGTGCACAATATGCAGACGGTCCTACTTTACGAGGACAAATCCAACAGCAGAAAAACAAATGGGATGATATCATTATAGATGCAGGGGGCAGAGATTCTACAGCTCTACGCGCTTCATTAATTTTATCGGATATTTTGTTAGTTCCATTTGCTCCACGCTCATACGATGTGTGGGCTCTCGATGATATGGCTAAGCTAATTGATGAAGCACGCAGCGTCCGAGACGGCTTAAATTGCTTTGCTGTTATGAACCAAGCAGATCCGGGTTTGCATTCATCCGATAACTCAGAAGCAGCATCTGCTGTGTCCGAAGTGAAGCAGTTTCAATATTTAGATATGCCTATCCGGCGCCGAAAAGCATTCAGTAACGCCAGTGGGGCTGGGTTAGCTGTTTCGGAGATGCCCGTAAAAGACGCAAAGGCTTGCAAAGAGCTTGAAAAATTATCTGGATACCTTTTTAATATTAAATAAATATCATAAGGATATCAAAATGGCTATTTTAAAAAGACCCCAGAGACCAATATCTCCTTCGGTAGAGGATGCATTCATTGCGGGGGCACCGGATGGCGGGGTTTCCACAAACTCAACCCCAGAAGCATACAACAAGGGCATACCTAAAGGACATAAGCGGCAAATCAGTTTGACGATTGCCCCAGAATTACTGCAGCGCGTTGACGAAATTGCCAAAAGAACCGGTCAGGCCCGCGCAGGGATTATAAATATGGCGATTTATAGAGCCTTAGAAGGAGATGTTTTTAAGTGAATTTAATATCCAATTAGTATTGGAAGAATATCTCATGGGTATTGAAAAAGATCCCTCTAGCAAAACTTTTCGCTCCGCTCCATCTGACCAGGAGCAAGGGGATTTTTTTGTTCCCGGATTATACGATCTTGCGACAAAAGATAATCGTGGCGTTATGGATGTCGCAGTATTTCGTCTGTCTAAAAAAGACAAACGCGCAAATGATGTAATGATACATCATCTCCCTGATGGTTATGTACGTATAACTAGTGGTCCTGATGGCATGGCGTCTATTTGGGACTATGATATAATTTTAATGGGTATTTCATACTTAACCGAAGCAATGAATAAATATCGGTCTGGGCTAGGAGAAAAGCCTGGCCGAATTTTTTCTCCTCAAGTATCAGACATATTAAAATTTTGTCGTCAATCTGATGGCGGTAGGCAATATGAAGCGGTTGAATCCGCTTTGCGGCGCCTCAAACAAACTTCTCTTGAAATAGTTCGTGGCGAAAAGAAGACTAGGGGTGGCCGTACGATCCGAGAAACTACTGGGTCTGGATTAATAAACGATTACAAAACCATATCATATGCAGATACTGGGCGTGTAATGGCTGTAGAGATAGAGCTTCCTAACTGGCTATACTCGGCGGTAGTGGAGTCAGAAAATCCTGAAGTTCTTACCGTCCATCCAGATTATTTCCTTTTAAAACCTGGACTCGGAAGATTTCTGTATAGATTGGCAAGAGTAGCTGCTGGGAAAAATGAAGCTAAATGGTCATTCCGATTAATTTATGAACGTAGTGGTAGCCAAGGAACTTTTAAAAGATGTTCATACGAACTTAGAGAGTTTGTTAAACGGAATGACCTGCCTGAATATGACCTTCACGAAGAAAGTGGGCGAGACGGACCACTTCTAATCATGAGATACCGTTCAGAGAAGCAACATTCTTCTTTAGGTTCCTAATAGACGGAGAAGGGCCAGCTTTAAGGTGAAAAGCCTTAATCTGTCTCACCCACCTGTGAAAATTCCGTCTTTTAGGAACCAAACTCCGTCTTTTAGGAACCGATTTCCGTCTTTTAGGAACCAAACTCCGTCTTTTAGGAACCGCCCTTCTTTACAATGCATTGATAAAAAACGGTAAAATCGACTTTTTCGCTCCTAAAACTATTTAAAACACTTAAAACTATTTGAAACCCGAATGCCTGTGGATAACTTTCTTCCTCCTGACCGAACTCTGGACACTCTGGCCAACCGTCTGGAAGCTTCGGAAGATTATCGGGTGCTCAGACGCCTGCGTCATTCCGTTCTGAGCCACAGACCCGAGGGCAGGGGACTGCGCACCGGTCTGTTCGTGGATCTGGAGACCACCGGTCTCGATCCCCGACAGGACGAAATCATCGAAATCGGCATGGTGCCATTCATTTACCGCATCGACGGGATCCTGCTCGGAACCCTGCCGACCTTCAGCCGTCTGCGGGCACCCTCCATTCCAGTGCCATCCCTTGTCTAGGATCTAACAGGACTGACACCCGAACATCTGGCCGGCCAGACCGTCTCGGCTGATGAAGTTGCAGCTTTCGCCCCGGACGCCAGTCTGGTGATTGCTCATAACGCCGCATTCGACCGTCCTTTCCTCGAGCGCTTCTGCCCGGCTTTTGTGAACAGACCTTGGGCCTGCTCCATGGAAGACGTCCCTTGGGACCAGGCAGGCTTTGAGGGGCGCAAACTGGGGCATCTAGGTCTGCAGGCCGGATTTTTCTTTGACGGGCACAGGGCAGTGGATGACTGTCAGGCTGCCATCGCCCTTCTGGGCCATACAGGCTTCCCAGAGAGCCGCTCCGCCCTCTCCCTCCTGCTGGAGCATGCCAGAACGGTCTGGAAGCGTCTGTGGGCCGAATACGCGCCCTTCGAGCTCAAGGACACACTGAAGGCCCGGGGGTACCGCTGGAACGACGGTTCTGATGGCCGGCCCAAAGCCTGGTTCATCGACAGGCCGCCCGAAGAGGCTGAAGAGGAAATCCGCTTTCTCCGCACCGAAATCTATCAGCGGGAGGTGGACATCACCGTCCGTCCCGTCGAAGCCGGAGACCGCTTCACCAGCCGGGTCTGAGGCTGGGGAAAAGGATGGAAATCGTCGGATTTGTCCGGGATTCCGGGGAATGACACTGTGACAGGTGCTGGAGCAGGCAGAGATCCAGCATTACGGACCTTCGACGGAGAAAAACGGATGGCGCCGGGAACACGGAACGGACGATCCGGTCTCCAGCCCTGTTTGTCCCGCTCCTGCCACCCCGCGCCATCAGCTGAAGCGGACCCCGGAGGAAATGACGGTTCTGGCGGGCGTCTCCCCGGATCCTGCTGTCCGGGCTCTGCTGCGGAGGCTGTAGAAAATTGCAGATGCCCTTGCATCGCCTGATGCCGACGATTTTGAGGTGCCCCGCTTGAGAATGGCCTCCGTCCGGCAGATTTCATCTGACGTTTTCGCCGGATACGACTGTGGTTTTCGGACAGGGAAAGATCCGGGCAGAACGACGACCAGTCCGCTCCGACTGAGCTAGGATCGGATACTGTCGACGGAGCATGATGGGTACGATCTTTTGGCGTCAGCCTGAGACAATGAGAACTGTCATTATCGTTGTGCGCTGACCGCGGGCTTTCGGCTTCAGACACCGGGGTAGAACTCCGCCATAGACAGGGCGAAGCGCTCGCCTGTGTTGTGATGACGGGCATCACAGAGGTCACCGGCCAGACGGTCGATGAGATCAGCGCATTCGATCTGCGTCCGCCAGGGATGGGCCATAACCTCGTCAGGAAACATCAGTCCCAGAAGATTGCCGGCGATGGCGGCCGTGCTGTCGCTGTCTCCGGAATGCGTTACGGCGATGCGCAAACCGTCCTCGAAGCCGGTGGCGACACGGGCGGCGTAGAGGGCGATGGACAGGGCTTCTTCGGCCACCCATCCCTGACCCAGTGTCTCGACCGTTTCAGGGCGTCCATCAGGCACAGCAATCCAGGCCCGCTCCACGGCAGCCCGTGTCTCATCGTCCAGACGCAGGGTATGCAATGACCGGACCGCCTCTTCCAGTTGTGTTCCGCACAGCAGCTGCGCCAGAACATGCGCTTGGGTCCGGGCGGCGTCGCGGCCTGTTGAGTGGGCGTGAGTCAGATGGGAACAGTCATCGGCTAGGGTATCGCACTGTGCCCCTCCGTAAAGGGCGACGGGAGCGACCCGCATGATGGACCCGCAGCCCTTGCTGTTATTCCGCGCGAAGTCACCCAGATGTTCTGCGGCTTCCAGGGAAGACAGGCAGGTTGTTCCCGGAGCACGGCGGCGGTGCATTCGCGGGTCACTGACCAGACCGGTCCAGTCATGGATCTGCGGGTTTCCTCCCTGTGTCGTCAGCCAGCGTAGCAGGGCATGGTGCACCACACCTGGGGGATGGCAGACGCCTTTCAGGCTTCCGCGGATATCGGCCCGGATCAGACCTTCTGCCGTGAACAGGGTCATCTGCGTATCGTCGGTTATGGCCGCCAGACGGCCATCGTGGGGCAGGATGCGGTCAACGCCGCGTGGAAAAGCCTGCCGGATGCGGTCCAGGGACCAGAACTCCATTTCCGCTCCCAGTGCGTCTCCGATGGCGCCACCGAACAGACAGGCCCGGAACAGCCTGTGGTTCCGGTCGTTTTCCTGGCGCTGTTCTTCTAGCCAGGCTTTCTGACAGAGAAGCGGGCCGGCGCCTTTCCGGGCTTTTGCAATTCGCTTCAGGGCAAGGCCAATACTTTCGCCGCGCTCGCACTGCAGCAGGGCTGCCACCAGGGCGGTCCGTTCCAGACCGGCCCGGCAATGGATGACGATCCGGCCGCCGGCTTCCAGACGCTGGTGCAGGGCCGGGGAGATCCGGCGCCAGTGCTGTTTCCACCCGGTATCCGGAATACCGGTATCGGGGATGGGCAGGTGGAGCCAGAGCAGACCGGCGCCTTCCATGGCGGTTTTCATTTCGCCGACGTCCAAGTGGTCCATCTCGTCCTGCGGGGTCAGGGATATCACGATGTCCGTGCGCCAGAGCTTTAGGCGCAGAATATCGGCCTGAAGATCCCGATCCCAGTTCGGTCCGGAAAGGGACGGTCCTTTGCGGCCCGGACAGAGGGTCATGCCGACTTTTCCTTCGGCAAGGTGGAAGCTGTCGATCATCAGCGGATGGGTCAGGGAGGTACGCATGATCTGGTCTCTTTCGGTCGGTCGGGCCATGATGCGGCCCTGTGTTGTCTGTTCCGGAGACGGTCTTCCCATAACCGGTTCTGGAAATGCCGAATCGTCGGGATTTTCCGCATGTCTCTGAAGAAGTCCTATGTGGCCCTGGCCTGGACCCGTCCGGTGCCTTGGGCAGGATTTAACCAGCTTTCGTCAGACATCGATGCTGCTTCAGTGCAGAGCCGGACCGTCCGCTATCAGCGGGATCTGATCCGGCAGTATGTGCGGGAAGTGCAGGGTGTTCTGGAGAAAGAGGTCGCCCTGCTGGAGCTTGCTCCCGACCGGGCAACACCGGAGAGTCTGAAGATCCTGACAGATCTGGTGCATGAATGCTCGCCTCAGGCGACGTTCCTGAGCGTGGATTTCACGGCCATCCAGGGCTGGCGCCCGCAGCCGGCTCTGCGCCGGGGCATACCGATTGAGCGATGTCTCGCGCTGGCGCCGGATCCGTTGCTCATGGACGGAAAGCTTTTCGATCCGCAGGCGCATTTCCGGGCATGGCGGCAGAAGGAAAAAGCGCATGTGCAGTCCGGGCCGGAGCACCGCCAGGCTGTTCTGGAGGCCTTGGTGGGACAGGAAGATCTGTCATGGCCGAAGAAGGCAGATCTGCTGAATGCCCAGGATCTGCGGACCCATGGAGGCAAGCCTTGGACCGCAGACAATCTCAGGAAATTTCTGGTTTTGACGCCAAAATAGATAGAGGGTTTTTCGAACCCTCCACCTCGCCCTTGGTGAGGCGGTCTTTCCGTATACCCGAACCCGATGCTCCCACGAATATTACTGGTAATCTTCAGCGCGGGAATGAGGAATCGTTCCCGTGTTCCATTCCTGTTGGAACAGTCAGATCAGGCTGCAGGAACTCCACAGGCGTCGTCTCAAGCGCCTGTGCCAGTTCATACAGCGTCACGACTGTCGGGTTGCGGTGACCGCGCTCCAGACCGCTCAGATACTGCTGGCTGAACCCGGAGCGTTCTTCCACCTGCTCCTGGGTCAGTCCCTTCTCCTGTCTCAGGCGGGCAAAATTCTTTCCGACAAGCCGTTTCATGTCCATGCAGGGACCGTGACGACTTACACACTATAAGTTTATCAACTATAGTATGTAATTTCTTATTCCGTTGCATTTCCTCTCTCTTGCCAGGAAGAAATCCATGCCGCAGCCGCGCCAGAAAGCCGTCAATCTCAACGTGAAAGTCACTGAGATAACCATCCGGGCATTGAGCCGGACAGCCGCTCTTCGGAATACAACCCAGAAAGAGGTGCTGATGCGCGCCCTGCTGAAAGCCGGGATTGAAATTGATCCTCATGATCTCGGAGAAAAACGCACGGTTCCCTGGCACGAACGTCCCTGACAGAGAGCTTTTTCTCTCTCCTGCCCTGTTCTGACAGGTTGTCGGGCTGTGTCTGCTGAAGGCCAGTCTGGTGGCTCAGGACACTGGGGGGAATGTCCTGAGATCTGGGGCAAGCGATTGGGGCCGCTCTGAAGTCACCTGCTGAGTAAGCTGTAGGCCTGGATAGAGAGTGTCTTCAGAGCGAGGCGTCTCTCTATATCCGTTTCCCATTATGAAAATTTCTCTGTCTCAGTGGCAAGTCAGATGTGTGGGAGGCACATTCTCTCTCATTCGCGTTTGAGGAACTTCTTATTATAAAGTTGCGAAGCTCATTTTTTATCAAAGTTTCTAATTTATATGATGTTGCGATACCGTGAGTTATCATGTTTTATCAAACATATTCGAGCGTTTCCGTGAGTTTCCGACAAGCCGCTGAAAACTGGGATTTCCAGGATTGAATAAAGGTGAGAAATGCAGATCCCGGTGCATAAGACGTCCGTCATGCAGGCTCTCCAGAGTGCTGTGGCCCGTGGGTATGTCTGGCATGTCTCCGGGGTCGTCTCAGCAGAGAAATTTCTGGCGCTCGAAGAGAAATTTGCAGAGCGTTATGACATAGGACTGTCCCGATGGCAGCGGTGTCGTCAGCGGAAGCAGGGCGCAGCTGGTGTGCGTTTCTTTGCTTACCCTGAACAGGGAACGACGCGTTTCCTGTGGTGGCTGTTATTTACGGATGGAGAGAGTGCAGCCTTTCAACAGGAGCATGGACGCCGGAAGGCTTCAGACAGGAATGGCCGCTTGTGCTGGGGAACAGAGTTCGAACTGGTTCAGCTGCCGAGCCTGAAAGCAAAGGTCTCCTGGTCTTGGCGGATGACCCGGGAGCGTGTGCAGGAATGGCAGGGTGAGATCCAGGCTGCCATCCGGACCACACGCAATGATGATGCCATCAAGGCTGTCATGGCGCGTCTGGTGCGGTTGCCGGGGTTCAAGGGGGTGCGGCAGCAGGTCTTTGAACTACACGGCTTTGCAAAAAAAGACTGGGGGCGGATCAGGCGAAAGGCGAAATCCTGGGAGCCACCGGCACGGCCGGGTTACGTGCGTTTCCGGTCTGACGAGACCATTCCTGCGTCGCAGGTGGTGCAGCGGTTGCTTGTCGGACAAACACCTTTCGGGACAGAACCTGTGATCTCAAAACAGGAGCGCCCTGAGGGAGAAACAATGGCCGTTGTGAAGGCAGATCGTGAGACAGGGTTACCCATTCCCCGTGGGTATGATGCCTGTCGGGTGCTGCTGATCCGGGAAGCGGAGCATATCCGGACATTCATCGCGGAACGGTGGTCGTATGAATCGATCCGTCTCTGGCTTCTGGATCGTTATGGGGAGGCGTTCGACATTCCGCTTCCAGCCTTTCGGGAGCGGGTCAGGCGGGCTCTTCGGGTGAAAGCCGCACCTGTTCTGAAAGAGACATCCAAAACCACCATCCAGCCTGCTCCAATCGTTGAGCAGGCTGAAGAGAAGAAGAGTGAGCTAGGGAAAGAACGACGTCTGACTTGGGAGGAAAAGCGGGCAGGGCGGTTTCCTGGCAGTGGAACAACCGTTGTTCATAACAGCAAACCCAACCGGGATGAGCTCTATTGATGATAAAAGCGTCGGGTTTACGGGATTGCGAAAAGGGAGGTTGGTTGAGCTTGGAAATAGCTGTCTGTGGTTTTTAGATCTGAAAGAAGAACGGATTTATGTCTGACGGAAAGGGAAGAAAAATGAAGCGCTGGATGATTATTGCCGAGGACGGCCGTCACGCAACGCTTGGCCAGCACCGCTCGCCCACTGAAGAAGAAATCGGTCAGGTAACGGCCTCCCTGTCTGCACATGGACTGGGTGGATGGCTCGTTCTGGGAGATGGAGATTATTACCGGATCCGCAAACCATTCGATCTGGAGAAGGTCCGGCAGGTTTCCGAAAGCCAAGTCCCTTGGGAAATTGCTGAAACCCGGTTTCGGGATATCAGAAGCCGGAGCGGCTCTCCAGCCGGGTAGCTTTTTCCTGAAGAGAGTATAGTTTCCGGTCGGACCGGATCTAGGAAACGGTTTCCGCCAGCAGCGTTTCCCAAAGAAGACGGCCGGCCCCCCGCATGGTGCATTTCCAGATATGACTAGGGCCTATTAGGCCTTGATGTAGTCTGCTGTAGCAGTGATGAGGATGACGGAGAGGAAGGATGCGGCGGTTTTCTCATATCGGGTCGCGACAGCCTGCCATTCCTTGAGACTTGCCTACAGGTTTTCGACCAGATGCCGGTGTCTGTGAGCCCATCTGGGACAGGCGACGTAGGTCGGTGGGTGAGGCAGCCCATCGAGCAGGACATAGTACACTCCAAGACGCATAACGCTCAGGACCTATTGATTTTTGTAGGGAATTTTGATTCAGGCTCCTTGAGGAGACTGAAGATGAGCGA
>NZ_JOPF01000016.1:0-31260 GCF_002153595.1 Gluconobacter sp. DsW_056 | reverse complement strand
ATCCTTCATGAGTTTCCTCAATATCGCCGCCGCAAAACTCTGGATTGGGTCTTTGGTCAACGTGACTTAAGCTTAGTCCATGAAGCGAAACCCCGCCAGCTCAATGACCTGGCGGGGTTTTTGCGATTTGAGATGGTTGCGGGGACACGCAGCCCCCGATACCGACAATCACTAATGTTTGCTGTTTAGTCGTGACGCTTACTCACAAAAACATAACGGAAACAGCCGTGTAACTCTGGTCAAGAAGCGGGAACTGCTACAGCCAGCTTATTGGCGATTGCTGTATAAAGATCGATTTCCGCACCAGGCGCACGGATCGACACCAGAAGTGCGTATCGTACCGAGCGTTCCCAGCGCTGCAAACCAGGCTTCTCTTTCCACCAGCCACTGACCGGGAACACACCGACAGCATCACGCTCAGCAAGTGCGGCCGCACTTCCACGCCATACATCTGAATGGATTGAGCCTCGATCCCGTATAGAGCCCAACACCCAATTGTCTCCGCCAGACGCACTCCCCATTGTACCAACTTCCTCCGCCTCGGCAGCCTTATTAATCCGTGTCCGAAACTGCTGAAGACTTTCGAGGGAGCGTTTCACAGCAAAACGAAGAGCATGGGAAGCATAACGATGCCTTCGCGTCCACCCTCTTTCGCCGGGATTAGGCTCAACGAAGTAAGATAGGGTCACTCTCAATTCTACATCTTGATCACCGAGCGCAAGCAGTTCATCGCGCGGCCACGGTAGATGATGTAAATTCATATCCCTTGTTTTAATGTTTGAGCCATCTTTTCGGAAAGGCAGCAGAGCGTCCTCTACCATAAGGGTCGCGTCATTTAGAGCACTCATCAACGCTCGTCCAAGATCTGGTACACCCCAGCCATAACGACGCAACATCGCCATCTTCTGCGTCTGATTGGTAGCGGCGTTAAAGCGACTTTGCATCGCCGGCGTCCACTCAGCCGAATGAACCACCAATCCTCGCACCGTCTCCGGCCACAGTTCAGGCCTGGCGGCAATAATACCAGCCGATAGATTAGCTGCTAAGGCCGTGGCCGCGCTGGTATCACCAAATACGTCAAACAAGCGAGCATTCGGCCGAAAATGCGTTGTAATGAGTTGAAGGTCGTCGATTGCCGAGGCTGGATTAACTCCGTCATAGGCAAGGTTACCGCCCTCGAACACCACATCGGGACGGATCGGCCACTGTCGATCCCATATTCCTGACGTACGACTAGTTGGCGCCAAGTCTCCCGCAGGTGCGAGAGCTTCCCAGTCAGCATAGTCCGGATGCGTAATGGTAATTTTATCCGTATACGCTCCAACGACGAGCGCATTCCATGCTTGAGCCGGACTTTCAACCTCTGCAAGGTCATTCGCGTCAGGATATTCCGCTGCGACGATATCGCCTCGCAAGTTTCCTGCTGCCAAGACTATTAAACGACGATGAATCCCGTTGCCATAACAAAGCTGATCAATAGCCGCAGACCATGAGGAGGGACGCCCACGTCCTAAGCCGATGTCGCTAGTCACCGCCATGCAAAACACGCGCCGTCGGCGCGGTGCGCATGCTTCTGCCTTGGTGATCCCTACCTCTGTTATGGCACCATAAAGTTCAGGATCGTTCTGATCGCGGGGCGACAAAATCTTCACGGACTCTAAACGGTGCTGCAAGTTGATGACAGCGTTTCCGCTCAATGCCGCTTCGAGATCGCCATACAATGCAACGCCAGCCATCGCAGTGCCATGGCCGTTCCAAAAAGCACTATCCCCCACACCCCATGAATTATCGTAAGCGTGCTGATCCGCAGGATCGAGGCCTGGCGCAATGAGAACGTGTCCTTGGGTCGTCCCGCTATCGAGAACGCAGACCGCAGGTGCCAGAATTGATGGCGGATTGACCCTTTCAGCAAGATCAGCCGCCCATTCGACTTGCTCAACAGCGCCCATTTCAAGAAATAGCGATGGAGTATCCTTCGCAATCCTTAATTCAGCGATTGCATCGGTGTTTCCAACCAACCGCACCATTGTGGATTCGTTCGCAAGTACCAGCACAACGTCCCGTTCTGGAAAGCTGATTATATGCTCTTTCAGAACGACATTCAGGCGTTCCGCAACCGTCCGAAATGTCCCAAGTCTATCTTCACGCAACCACACTTCCCACCAAGCCTGACGCCCAGCCTGAGGAAACAACGTCATGTCATCGGTAAAAAGAGAGCGAAGAGCAGCCAAATGAATATCTTCAATCCGAGCAACAAGAGCTTCGTTTTTTGGCTTACCCGTTCTCGTGTCCTCGTCGCGATAGGCCTCGATCTTCTTGACAAAGAAATCAGCGGATTTCTCCGGCACAAATACCGTAGCCGAAATCAACTCTCCTTCGTCCTCGGGCAGTCGCACTGCAACTAATTCGATCGATTTGGGTTTATTCTCCAACCTATCCAAAGCAGTTCGTTCGGCGGTGGGAATCTCAAACTCCAGGTAAAAACCACGCTCACCCTCGGCGATGGTTTCATCACGCGCTTCAAGCTTACGACGGGCCTCTGAGAGCGCATTGCCGATAGCATGTTCAAGTTTGCGCGCGTGCGCAGCCCGAACTCTAGCAGGCGGCAAGCCAGAGTCCCCTCGCTTTGGCGAAGTATAAAGTTCTTTCTCTCCGCCCCCTTCCATATGCAGGTGCGGTCGATCTCGCTTCATATCCACCATAGCGCTCTAAAAAATCAAAACGTAGCCGCCTTACGCTCCGCGAGCGCAGCGAGCAGCATAGATTGGTCGACATTCTCGGTTCCACCAAGAATAGCCATCTTGGCCGCATCGTCTGCGGCACGAGCAATCTCCGCCTGACTGAGACCACCTGTGGCTTTAAGCACTTGATCCCAATCAATCAATTTCAATTTAAATGTCGCCAAATGTGATTCCAGAATTCCGCGCGCAATTTTCGGATCAGGCAGCCCATAAGTAATTACATCATCAAATCGACGAAATAGTGCTTTATCGAGCAACTCAAGATGGTTTGTAGCAGCCACTATGAGACTTGGCCCATCATCGTTCTCGATAAATTGAAGAAATGAATTAAGTACACGTCGGATTTCACCAACGTCATTTGGACCAGCGCGCTGAGCACCGACAGCGTCAAATTCATCAAAGAAGTAGACACCGCGCTGGACGGCAATGGCATCGAACACCAGTCTAAGGCGACTTGCCGTCTCCCCCATCAACTTCCCAATTAGCCCGTCATAAAGGACTGTAAACAATGGCAACTTAAGTTCGCCTGCCAAGACGGCAGCCGTCATGGTTTTACCTGAGCCTGGCGGCCCAACAAGAAGGATCTTTCGACGGGGCGTCAGCCCCCGCGCACGAAGCCTCTCCTGTTGACGTTGTTCCGTCAGCACCCGGCGAATTCGCTCTCCGAGTTCTGGTGTCAGCACCATGCTGTTGAGGCGAATGTTAGAATAACGCGCAGAAAGAAGGCTTGTAAGTTCGCCCTTAGGTTGCGCGATAGGCACGGGGCCAGCGCCGCGTCGGGCAACTGTCGCGTCTTTACCTTTTGCTGCCTCAACCAGCTCTCGCAATTCCTGCGCAAGCTTGCCATGCCCTTGACGCGCCTCATGAGCGGCCAATTGCGTCGCAACGGAGAGAAAACGTTGCTCGTCTCCAGCGATATGGCTTTGCAGCAGGGCGACGATGTGACGCGCAGTGGTCATAGGTTCCTTCAGTGGGGGCGGTCGCCTCCCATTGGCTGACGATCCTAGTACGCTATAATGCGGTCTGAATTAGAAAGATGCATTCGTCAAGCTATTCACTCAGATCGGCCCCCTGCCGACAGCGTAAAAATCGATCAAACTCACCCTCATCAATGTCGTAATGTGATAGCATATCTCAAATCGTGCATTTTATCTGATCGCCTTGTTTTGTCTCCGCACCTTGGCGAAACCCCGATCGGTAGCGATAAACCGGGTCAACATGGGCACAACGAGGCGCAATGGATCAGCGGGTGCCTGCCCGGTTCCTCGAACCAAAATTTCGGCATAGGCGGCAAGATCACGATGTAGGGTAGCTGGCAGCTCCAGCGTGACTTTCACGGGCTTGTCGTCCTCGATTGGGCCGAGCTTCAGCTTCGTCATGGGCGGAATTCCTTCTCTTTCCAAGGCTTGAGGATAAGGTCGCTATTCAGAATTAGCGTGAACGGCAGGCCGGGCCTGTCGGTCAGCGTCGGCTGAATATTCAGGCTGCGGTCGATCAGACGGTTACCGACCATGGAGAAACCGTTGCTGGCCCCTGAACGGATGGCCTGCATCAGGTTGTTCTCGTTCCATGACGTGCCGGCTTCGGAACCCACGCTGAGAAGAGTCGTCACGAGGGCAGCCTTGAAAAGCTGGCCCCAATGATTGTTGACCTCATCGGACAGGCCAGACTGCCCGATGGCGTCGCCACCGGGCAGCTTTTCCAGCACCAGGCTCTCCCCGTTCGGGTAAATCAGCCGGGTCCAGATGATCTGAGTGCGCTGCTGCCCGAAGGAGACGCTGCTGTTATAGGCCCCGAACAGGGTGCTGCCCTGCGGGATCAGAAGATACCGCCCGGTCGGGCTGTCATAGACGTTCTGGGTCACATGCCCCACGATCTGGCCCGGCAGATCGGAGCTGATTTTCGTGTTCAGCGCACCAGCGATGACAGTGCCCGCCTGAAGAATATAGGGGGACGCGGGCGGCATAATCCGGTCGGGACTGGTCGTCGCACGGTCCGGCTGGCCCGCCAGAAAGTTGCGATTGCCAGCCTGCTGGTCGGTTCCTGCTGATGATGCCTGCGCTCCGGACGCGGTCTGTGCCGGGACCGTCTGCGCGCTCTGACCTTCCCGCATCTCGACCTGCGCGAAAAGTCGGCTGGTGCGCGCCGCCTCGATTTCCTGGTCGCCGCGACGATCCCCCATGCCGGGAACCGGCCCCGCACATCCCTGCCGCTGAGCATTGAGGATAGGCCTGCCCAGATCACCGGGCAGGGGCGACCCCAGCTTCGGCACGCCGTTTCCGACATAGTCGGACGGCAGTCCCGCCAACCCATCGGCCGAGGGACGGACATCGGTATCCTGCGTAGCGGGCGACGATGGCGGCCGATGGCTGGCCTGAAGGGCATACCCAAGCGCGAAGGCCACCGCGACCATGCCGACCCCGCCCAGCGACCAGACCACGGTGCGCGACAGACGGACCACGCGCGGTCGATCGGCCCGCAGACGCAGATCGGGCGGTGACGCTGGCGCAGCACCTTCGGGGCTTCCCGCTGCCGAGTCCTGCCCGGTCATGACGGCCGCCCGTCCGTGCGCACGATCCACACGCGCTGCTCGGAGTGCTTGTCACCCAGGCTCAATTCGGCGGCGGCAAACAGGCGGTCGACAATCATCCAGTTCTGCCGGACCCGATAATTGACCAGTTCCGGGCCACCATCCGCCCCCAGGACAAAGAGCGGCGGCAGTTCCCCCTGCCCAATCCCCGACGGGAAGGCGATATAGACCTTGTGGCCGTCATCGAAGGCCCGACTGGGAAGCCAGGGCGGTGTGCCCCCTTTTACTGGCTGGATGGCATAGC
The DNA here is from genome assembly GCF_002153595.1 of Gluconobacter sp. DsW_056. Lineage (NCBI taxonomy): Bacteria > Pseudomonadati > Pseudomonadota > Alphaproteobacteria > Acetobacterales > Acetobacteraceae > Gluconobacter > Gluconobacter sp. DsW_056. Next base: position 25,685 of record NZ_JOPF01000016.1, on the reverse strand, counting down.
GGAAATTCAGGGCGTCGAGATTGAGGCCCGTTTCAATGGACGCTTCGTCATCAGCCGCACTATCCCGCCGATGCAGCGCGATCAGGTCATCCTCAGGGTAATCCCAGGACACGGACGCCATATACGTGGCAGGCGTGGAGCGCAGTTCGGCCAGATAGGTCCGCCGGTCGGTGTTGACGATCAGGTTGGTGGTGAGATCCGGCCGCGTTGGCTTGACCAGAATATGGATGCGTTTGGTCGCCCCTGCCCCGCTTTCGGTATCGCCGATGATCCAGCGTACCGTATCCCCGGCGGCGACCGGCCCGCTGCCAACCAGCTTTTCGCCCTTCTGGAGCATGATATCGGTAATCTCGCCGGGCGAGGTGTAGACCTGATAGAGGGCACCGGGCGAATAGGGATAGACCTGCACGGCATTGATGAACCCGGCCCGCGTCGGCTGGATGCGTGCCGCCAGATTGGCCTGTATCACGCGCGCTGCGGGATCGGCGACTTCGGGTGCCGGATGGACCGTGCGTCGTGAGGGTAGCGGCTTGAGCTGGCCCGGCAGGGAAAGGATTTTAGGGACTTCCACGACCTGCACAGGCTTCGGCGGATCGGGCTGGCGCCTCGCCTCCACGGCATCATCGTAGCGGATGACAGGGGGATGATACTGCCCCGCGCAGGCGGACAGGGTGAGCAGCGCCAGTGGAACGGCGCGCATGACCATGCGGATCATTGTCCGAGTTCCTTCGACCAGTTGATAGCGGAGACGTAGATTCCGAGAGGGTTTTTCCGCAGATGATCGGCATCGCGGGGCGTGCGCAGCACGACAGACACGATGGCGGTCCAGCGTTCGGTGCCGGTAAAGGCGCCGTCGCGGTAATGGCGCTCGGTCCAGGCGACACGGAAGCTGCCGGGCGAAGCCCTGATCACTGACGCGATGTCCACCTCGACCTGCTCGCGGCCAATCCGCGAGAACGGGTCGTTCAGGCGCGCATAATCGTTGAGAGCCTGCGCCCCCGAAATGGCGGTGAAATCATAGGCGCGCAGCCAGTTATGGCGAACCACCACCGCATCCGATGACAGGCCACGGACGTCGCCAATAAACTGCGCCAGATACCAGGCAATCTGCGGATCGGTCGGTGTGTAACCCGCTGTGGCAGGCATCACGACCTGCGCCTGACCGGATCTATCGACCTGCACGACCCAGGGCACGACGGTGCCGCGCGCGGACTGCCAGACCAGACCGGCACCAAGGCCGGCGGACACAAACAGTGACCCAAACGCCATCAGACGCCAGTTGCGGGCCTGCACACGGGCGGAGCCGATGCGCTCGTCCCAGATCTGCGCGGCTTTCTGATAGGGCGTAACCGGTTCGGGCGTGATCCCGTAGCGGCTGGTGGAGCGACGAAGCATCGTCCTCATTCCTTTTCCGAGAGATCAATGCTGGAACTTCCGCTGCCGCCATCGGCCGAGCGGATGACATGAGCCGCCTCGGCGGCATGGGTCGCGGCGTTGCGGCGCTTCATGCTCCGCGCCCAGCGGGGTGGCGTGCCTTCGGGACCGCCACTTTCTCGACCACCATCCGCTGGGCCGCCGCCGTTCGCATCGGACGAGACGACGTTGCCGAGCACCTTCTCCGCCAGGAAGGCCGTCCGGTTGAACAGCGCAAAGGGGATCAGGACGAAACCGGCCAGTGTCGTCAGCTTGAACTCGATCAACGCCACGAGAAGCTGCACGGCCAGGATGAAGAACGCGGCCAGCACGATCAGCCAGGACAGGCAGAGCACGAAGATCTGCACGAAATTCTTGAAGAAGGCGACCGGCCCGAGAAGATTATGAACGGACTCCAGCAGCGGCTGGGCCGCCTCGAACCCGGTCGCGGCCAGCCGTCCGGGACGGAGGAAATCGGACAATGTCAGATTGCCACCTCCGGCCTTCAGGCCCATGGCGGCGAAACTATCGAACACCACCTTCGCAAGATGGTCGAAATTATTGATCAGGAACGCGAAGAACCCGATATACAGTGTCTTCTTTACCAGACGCTGTATGATGTCCTCATCCGCCGCCCAGGCCCAGAACAACCCGGCGAGCGCGATATCGAGCACGGAGAGTGTTCCGGCCAGAGAAACCACGTTTCCTTTCAACAGACCGAAGCCGCTGTCGATCGTGGTCGTGAAAGTATTGAGGAAAGTGTCGATAACACCGACGTCGTTCGTGGACATGACCGTCAGTTCCCGCCGCTGCCGAACATGGACACCGTGCCCGGCACATAGGCGTCATGCTGCGAAAAATGCTGATACTGCGCATCACTTTCCGCTTCCGTCGCGGCGTCGCGCGCCTGTTGCAGGGCCGTGGCGCGACCGTTCGCGGCGAGTTCGGCCTGAATGTCGGAAAGCTGATGCGATTGCAGGGCCAGAAGCTGATTGCCCGCCTGCGCCGCCTGCAACGCCCCGGTCGATGTCTGGCTGGCCGAAACCAGTTGCGTCATGGCTGAACTGTCGCTGGGGATGTTTCCTACCACCCGAGCCTGAAGTTTCAGCGCGTCCTCAAACCCGCCGACGGAATTCTGCCACCGCGTTTGCGCCTGGCTGAAAAGGGCGCTGTCGGACATGCCCGATGAGACCGACGTATAAGACTGCTGGTACTGCTGCTCGACGGACTGGACGCTGTAGGCAATGTTCTGCGCCTGCGCGAGCAGTGCCGTGGTCTGGGAAATCGTCGATTGCAGCGTCGAGAGAGTCGATAGCGGCAGGCTCGCCAGATTACGGCCCTGATTGACCAGCATCTGCGCCTGATTGGCCAGCGACGTGATCTGGTTGTCGATCTGCTGGAGCGTCCGGGCCGCGATCAGCACATTCTCGACGTGGTTCGCGCCGTCATACACCGCCCATTGTGCCCGGGCCTCCGGCACGCCAAGCGACAACAGGGCCGCTGCACCACAGAAAAAGATCACCTGCCTCATGACACGTCCCCTTCCCGCAGAAGGTCCGCAGCCCATGACACGCCACGCACGTCGAACCAGGCAGGCAGAAAACCGTCCCGCCCATGTTCCGCCAGCACACTGTCGATCAGCCGGTGATCGTCCTTGCCGGATGCCGCGCATAGCGCCAGGGCAACAGGACCGAGCCCCAGTTCGAACAGGCGGTTCCCCCGCTGCGTCTGACAGTAATACTCCCGCTTGGACGCGGCGCGGGCGATGATGGCGATCTGCCGGTCGTTCAGGCCGAAATCCCGATAGAGCGCCATGATCTGCGGCTCGATCGCCTGCTCGTTCGGCAGGAATATCCGTGTCGGGCAGCTTTCGACCACTGCTGGCGCGATAGGACTGTTGGCGATGTCCGACAGGGACTGTGTGGCAAAGATGACGCTGGCGTTCTTCTTGCGCAGGGTTTTCAGCCATTCCCGCAACTGACCGGCGAAATCGCCGTCATCCAGAACCAGCCAGCCCTCGTCGATTACCAGCAGGGTCGGCCTCCCGTCCAGCCGGCCTTCGATCCGATGGAACAGATAGGACAGCACGGATGATGCAGCGCCCGAGCCGATCAGACCTTCGGTTTCGAACACCACGACGTCGGCATCGCCCAGACGCTCGACATCCGCGTCGAGCAGGCGGCCATAGGGACCACTGAGGCAGTATGGGGCCAGAGCCTGTTTCAGGGCGTTGGACTGGAGGAGCGCTATCAGCCCGGACATTGTTCGCTCCTGCACGGGAGACGACGCAAGGGAATTCAGGGCCGACCAAAGGTGAGACTTCACCTCCGGGGTCAGCGCCACGCCCTCGCCGACAAGGATCTGGCCGAGCCATTCGCTGGCCCATTTACGCTCATCGGAATCATCAATCCGCGCCAGAGGCTGGAGTGATACACCGCTACCCTGTTCTCCAGCGGCATCCTCGTCGGTCAAACCACCGCCGAGGTCATGCCAGTCCCCGTCCATCGCCAGCGTTGCCGCACGCATCGACCCGCCAAAATCAAAGGCGAAAATCTGCGATCCCGTGTAGCGGCGAAACTGAAGCGCCATCAAAGCCAGCAGCACCGACTTACCCGCCCCTGTCGGGCCGGCGATCAGCGTATGGCCGACATCCCCGACATGGAGCGAAAACCGGAATGGTGTCGCCCCCGCCGTTTTCCCGTAGAACAGCGGCGGGGCGTTGAAGTGGGTGTCGCGCTCCGGTCCAGCCCACACCGCTGACAGCGGAATCATATGCGCGAGGTTCAAGGTCGAAACCGGCGGCTGGCGGACGTTGGCGTAGACATGGCCCGGCAGGCTCCCGAGCCACGCTTCCACCGCATTCAGGCTTTCGGTCATGCAGGTGAAGTCGCGCCCCTGAATGATCTTCTCCACGAGACGAAGTTTTTCCTCCGCTATGGAGGCGCTGCCATCCCACACCGTAACCGTGGCCGTGATATAGGCTTGGCCCACATCATCGGCACCCAGCGATTGCAAAGCGAGGTCAGCATCCGCCGCCTTGTTGGCGGCGTCATTGTCCACCAGAACGGACGCCTCGTTGGTCATGACCTCCCGGACAATGGCTGCGATGCTCTTACGTTTTGCGAACCACTGCCGACGGATTTTCGTCAGCACCTTCGTCGCATCCGTCTTGTCGAGCAGGATGGCGCGGGTGGACCAGCGATACGGCATGGCCAACCGGTTCAGGTCGTCCAGAATTCCGGGGAGGGTTCGGCTCGGGAAGCCCGTAATGGTCAGGGTTTTCAGAAACGCATCACCAAGTTTCGGCTCCAGACCGCCCGCCAGCGGCTGGTCCACCAGCAGCGCATCGAGGTGCATCGGGATTTCCGGCACCCTGACGCGCTGGTTCCGGGTCGAAATGGTGCTGTGCAGATGGGTCAGCGTTTCACCGTCATTCAGCCATGCCGCTTCGGGCATGAACCCGTCCAGCAGGGCCAGCATCCGATCCGTGCGGTCCACGAACGCATGGAGCATGCCGTGCGGGTCTGGCCCGTCGTGCTCCCGGCCCTCATAGAGAAACCGCTCGGCACGCCCTGATGATTCTGCCGGCGGCAGCCAGACCAGGGTGAGGAAATACCGGCTCTCGAAATGCGCCCCCTCATCCTCGAACTGCTCACGCCGTTCCAGATCCACCATCTGGCTGGCCGCATCCGGGAAATCGCTCTCGGGATACACTGTTGCCGGAACGCGCTGCGCTTCCACAAACACCGCCCAGCCGGAACCAAGACGACGGAGCGCATTATTCAACCGCCCGGTCACACCCACCAGTTCGGCAGGCGTGGCGCTATCCAGATCGGGACCGCGTATCTTTGCCGTGCGCTGGAAGGAACCGTCCTTGTTCAGGACAACGCCTTTCTCAACGAGCGCGGCCCACGGCAGGAAATCGGACAGGAGCGCGGCACGGTTGCGATATTCGCCAAGGGACATCATCGCCCTGCCCTCCCCTCCCTATGCCCGCAACCAGGTGGGATAGCGGAGATGCCGCCGGCCCACCTCGACGAACAGCGGATCGCGCTTCGCTCCCCAGACCGCGAGCGTGTGCCCCACGATCCAGAATGCGGCTCCAATCAGCCACAGTCGCAGACCCAGAGAAATCGCTGCCCCCAGCGTACCGTTGGCGATGGCCAGCGTACGGGGTGCCCCGCCCAGCAGGATCGGGTCGGTCAGGGAGCGATGCACCGGGACATGGAAGCCCGGCACCGCGTCATCGTCATATCCAGCGCCCATCAGATCAGCGCTCCGCCGCTGAAGCTGAAGAACGACAGAAAGAACGAGCTGGCCGCGAAAGCGATGGACAGGCCAAAAACGATCTGGATCAGGCGGCGGAAGCCGCCGGATGTTTCGCCAAAGGCCAGGGTCAGGCCGGTCACGGTGATGATGATCACCGACACGATGCGCGCCACCGGTCCCTGCACGGATTCCAGGATCTGGTTGAGCGGTTCCTCCCACGGCATATCCGACCCCGACGCCATGGCAGAGGAGCACCATGCGATGGACAGCAGCAGCATGGCGGAAAGGACAGGTGTGTATCGACGCACGCGGATTATGGCATGGGTCATTGGGATTCTCCCGAATGCTGGAAGGGATGGATGCAATAAGCGCCTGTGGCGGGGTCGAGCCCGTCCACAGTGGCAAGTTCGGATAGCCGACGGGCGTTGCCCCGCCCGGAGAGGACAGCGATGACGTCGATCGTCTCTGCGATCAGCGCGCGGGGCACGGTGACCACGATCTCCTGGATCAGTTGCTCCATGCGATGCAGGGCACCGATGGCGGTACCTGCATGCAGCGTGCCGATCCCACCGGGATGACCCGTGCCCCAGGCCTTGAGCAGATCCAGCGCCTCGGGACCGCGCACCTCGCCGATCGGGATACGATCAGGCCGCAGCCGCAGGGCCGAACGGACCAGCTCGGACAGCGTGACGATGCCGTCCTTTGTGCGCAGGGACACCAGATTGGGTGCCGCGCATTGCAGTTCGCGCGTATCCTCGATCAGGACGACGCGGTCACCGGTTTTCGCGACTTCGGCCAGCAGGGCGTTGACCAGCGTGGTTTTGCCGGTGGATGTCCCACCCGCGACCAGAATGTTCTTTCTCTCGGCAACGGCCTGGCGCAGGAAATCCGCCTGCCCCACCGTCATGATCCCGGTGGCGACATAATCGTCGAGGGTGAACACGGCGACGGCCGGCTTGCGGATGGCGAAACTGGGCGCTGTGACCACTGGCGGGAGCAATCCCTCGAACCGCTCCCCGGTCGGCAATTCCGCCGATACGCGCGGTACCGCTTCATGCACCTCCGCCCCGACATGGTGTGCGACCAGGCGCACGATGCGCTCGGCATCGGCTGGCGTAATCCTGTCGCCCGTGTCGGACAGTCCTTCGGACAGCCGGTCGATCCACAACCGCCCGTCCGGATTGAGCATGACCTCGACCACGCCGGGATCGGCAAGGTGACCCGCAATCGCTGGCCCCATCGCAGTGCGCAGCATCGAGATGCCGCGTGCCTGACTCTCTGAATTATGATGCGAAACCACCATCTGATCCCCGCTCGAACGGGACCAGAACAGATGATCCCCACACGGGGATGATTAAAAGAGGCCCATTTCGGCTCGATTCAACAACTATCGCATACCGTGCGGTCATCGCGTGGAAACGGCGGCGATCGGCGGGATTGACGAATCCTTGCGCCAACCCCACGCAATCTGACGATTACTAGGGGTCTTCACCACCATTGCGCCGCGTGTCGATGTCCCGCGACAGCTCCCTGAGAAACCGATCTCCGGTCGCCAGTTTCCGTCCGAGCGATTGTAGGAAACCCTCGAACCGCTCGACGCCTTTCACCCTGGCGGATGCCTGGGCACTGTCAGGCAGTGGCGGGGTGACAGTCAGCCAGAAACGGATGAACAGTGCCAGCGTCTCGCCCATAATGGCGAGGTCTTCGTCCATCCCAGTGATCTGGCGGTCAATCCTGTCCATGCGACGGGCGAACACCGCCTCCAGTCGCTCCGAGGCGTCGGCAGAAAGGAAGGAAGCGACGGCCGCTTCGATTACCGCCGATTTCGAGACATTGCGCCGCAACGCCAGCGCCTCGACCTGCTTCAGAAGCTCCGGCTCGAAATACACATTCATGCGGGTCTTGCTCGGCATGGGCATCCTCACAGATCGAGGCCGTCGGCCGGGTCCATCGTCGCCTGCCGCGCAACGGAGCGGGCCTGCTGACGTATGGTGCGCGCCCTGGCAGCATCGACATCCGGCTCGTCGTCGAGCACATCGAACTCCTGCAAGCCCGGATGCTCGGGCAGCACGATGTCCTCATGCTCCGGCAATTCCGGTTCGCGGCGGATGCCGGCATTGGCGGGGTCACCATCAGCGCCCGTGTTCCCACCCGGTGCTGATCCTCCTGATGGCGCCATTGTCTCCAGCGCCGACCAATCATCGGACGGAGGCGCGGACGGGCGTTTCGTCCCAGTAGCCGGGGGCGGCAGGACACGCTCCATGAACCGCGCGTCCTCGTAATAGCGGGCTTTCTTCGCGCGAACGGGGGCGACGCCCGCGACCAGCAGCAGTTCATCGGTCGGCGGAAGCTGCATCACCTCGCCGGGCGTCAGCAGCGGTCGTGCCGTTTCCTGTCGCGACACCATGAGATGCCCGAGCCAGAGCGATAGCCGGTGACCGGCATAATTGGTGGAATCACGCATTTCGGTCGCGGTGCCGAGCGCGTCCGACACCCGCCGGGCGGTGCGTTCGTCGTTGGTAGCGAAGGCAACACGGACATGACAGTTGTCGAGAATGCTGTTGTTCGCGCCGTAGGCTTTTTCGATCTGGTTGAGGCTCTGCGCGATCAGGAAGGATTTAATCCCATACCCCGCCATGAAGGCCAGCGCACTCTCGAAGAAATCCAGCCGGCCGAGGGCGGGAAACTCATCGAGCATCAGCAGCAACCGGTGCCGATGGGCGGAGACATGCAGATCCTCCGTCAGCCGCCTGCCGATCTGGTTCAGGATCAGGCGGATCAGCGGCTTGGTGCGGGCGATGTCGGATGGCGGCACGACAAGGTAGAGACTGGCGGGCTGACGACCGGACACCAGATCCGCGATGCGCCAGTCGCATCGTGCCGTCACCTTTGCCACCACGGGGTCGCGATAGAGGCCCAGAAACGACATGGCGGTGGACAGCACGCCCGACCGCTCGTTGTCGCTTTTGTTCAGCAGCTCGCGCGCCGATGACGCAATGACGGGATGCACGCCCGCCTTGCCGAGATGCGGCATGGACATCATCGCACGCAGCGTCGCCTCCACCGGCCGCTTGGGATCGGAGAGGAAATTGGCGACACCGGCCAGCGTCTTGTCCGGCTCAGCATAGAGGACATGCAGGATTGCGCCGACCAGCAGGGAGTGCGAGGTCTTCTCCCAATGGTTGCGCCGGTCCAAAGCGCCTTCGGGGTCAACGAGGATATCAGCGATGTTCTGGACGTCGCGTACCTCTTTGTCACCACGCCGGACCTCCAGCAGCGGGTTGTAGGGCGAGGACGCCGGATCGGTCGGGTCGAACAGCAGCACGCGCCCGTACCGGGCACGAAATCCGGCGGTCAGCCCCCAGTTCTCGCCCTTGATGTCATGGACGATGGCCGAGCCAGGCCAGGTCAGCAGCGTGGGCACGACCAGTCCGACACCTTTGCCCGAACGGGTCGGCGCGAAACACAAAACATGCTCTGGGCCGTTATGCCGCAGATAGTCCTGATCCCACCGGCCCAGCACCACGCCGTCGGGGTCGAGCAGCCCGGCTTCCTTCACTTCACCGACCTCCGCCCAGCGGGCCGAGCCGTATGTGGCGACGTTGCGGGCCTCCCGCGCCCGAAGGATGGACAAGCCGATGGCCACCACGATGGCGATGAGGCCGCCGGACGAGGCGATATATCCGCCCGTCACGAAGATCGACGGCGCGTAGGCGTCGTAGAAATACCACCACCAGAAGAAGGCCGGCGGATAGTAGAACGGCCAGCCCGCCACCATGAACCAGGGGACACCAAGCTGGGACTGAAAGCTGAGACGCCAGGCCGTCCATTCCGTGGCACTCCAGAGGGCGACGAACACGATCAGCAGGACGAGGGCGACCTGCCCCCACAGGACACGGCTTCCGGACATCGGGGCTCCAATCGGCTTGGGGAATGAAACCGATCAGAGAAGGGGCGACCCAGCGGCAGGCAATATATAATGAGTCGCGATCGTACCGCGGGATACCATGGCGTAGAAAAAGGACGGTCAGTGCCGGGTTGCGCGGGCGTCGATCACGGCCTGCTCGAGAATCTTCCGATAGCCGATTTTCGTCATCCACTGCGCACGGGCCAGATGACTTTCCCAGCAGGGGCGCGTACGCTCTGTGTCCGCCGGATCGCGATGCAGCACGATCCGCGCCACCTCCGCCCAGTCGGCCCGCTCTGCCTCGGCGTCCAGCAGGCGGAGATAGGTGATGAAATGCACTTCGTCATAGGTCGTGATCTCCGGCGCAGTCGGGGCCAGGTCATCGACATCGGGGTCCAGTTCGGGTCTTGCTGTCATCCGACAGCCCTCCAGCAAGATTGCAGTCAACCATATCCCAAAATGGGATAATCCCAAATGAGGATTATCGGAACGGCTCCCCTGCCCGTCGGAGAGCTGTTCTGCGTGAAGAAATCCCTGCGCACACCCCGGCAGCTTTTGCTGCAATCGCTCCTTACAGAAGCACGCAAGACCGGAGGTATGACGCAGGCGGAGCTGGCGGCCGCACTCGGTAAGCCACAATCCTTCGTCGCCAAATACGAGAATGGCGAGCGACGAATCGATGTCATCGAATTCGTGGACATAACAGCCGCCCTTGGCGTTTCCAGCGCGGATCTTCTCGTCCGTCTCGCACATGGCACGGAAAAGTCCCCTCCGAACGGGGACAATACCACGGACCGGGACGAATAGGAACGATCATTCCTGGAACGATCGTTCCGACACAGGTCTCGATGACGGCATGGATCTCAAGGAGGTCATGGCGGTCAACCTGCGTCGGATGCGTCATGACAGGGATATGACGCAAGAGGAGCTGGCCGATCGCGCCGGCCTGAGCACCCGCTATGTCGGGGCGATCGAACGCGCGGACGTGTCGGCAAGCGTTACAATCCTGGGCAAGATTGCCGAGGCACTAGACGTGGAGCCGGGCGCGTTATTGAAAGCTGTCCCGGCCAGCCCGCGCTGACCGGCTGAGGGGAAAAGACACCCTCACTCCTTCCACGCGGTGCTGTCCTTCACGACGACGGCGAACATATCCGCCAGCTCGGCGAGGGCGACACGACGCACGGTCTCGGCCGCGATCGTCCCGCCCAGCGGATCGGCGATATCGCGCGCGGCAATGGCGTCCGCCACCAGGGTCACGCGCAGGCCGTATTCCTCCGCCGCCGCGCGGGCGGTGGTGGATACGCAGACACCTACCGTATCCCCCGCGATGATGATCTCGTTCCGACCCGTTTCCTTGATCCGGTCCGCGAGCCCGGTGCCGATAAACGCATTCGCGTGGGTCTTGAACAGAACCGTCTCCCCTTCGCGGGGCGTCACCTGCGTCAGGAAATCGCGATACGGTCCATCGCTGGCGAAGGCGGGAGCGCCTGGTCCTGCTGCGTCATGGGCGATATGGATGACCGGCACGCCCTTACGCCGCGCAAGGTCAAGCAGCCGCCCGGCCTCATCCGCCGCCGCATCGACATTGGCGAGCGGCACCCGCCCGTCGCGATATTCGCGTTGGATGTCAATGAGGACGAGCACTGACCGGTCGAGCGGCGACGGACTATCGTCGAGACCGTAGATCTGACGGAAGGTTTCAAGGGTCATGGGGATTCTCCTCCTGGTAACAGGCTATGTTCACAGACCGACGTTGTGCGCTTCATAAAGGTGCGCCACTCGGTTCGTGATTTCCATATTCCTTGGCTGGAAAAGAAGATGGCATGGTTTGACGTCGCGCAGTCAAATCATCCAGGCGACTCATATGCGTGGCGAGATCCAGAAGATTCCGCAGCGCGGGGCTGCGGTTCTGCGGCGACCAGACCGCGCTGAACCGGGCGTGTTCCTTCTCGTCGTCGATCGGACGGAAGACAACGCCGGGAAATGGCATATGGCTGCCCGCCTCATGGGGCAGCGTGATCCCCTCTCCTGCCGCGACCATGTGCATCAACGTGTCCCGTCCGACATCGCGCCGCTGGAGGCGCGGTGATCGCCCATGCTCGGCCACGCGCCGGATGATATGTTCGAAAACCTGCGGCCCGGCGCCACCTGACCGGACAAGGAAGTTTTCCGTGACGATATCTGCCCAGGCGAGAGATTCCAGAGCTGCAAGCGGATGCGCGGCAGGAAGAGCGATCACCAACGCCTCGCTCCAGAGATGCCGGCTATGGCAATCAGGCACATCGGCGACATTGATGACGAAGGTCACATCGAGCTTGCCGTCGCGTATCATGGCGAGAGTATGTGACGACGGTCCTTCGATGATGCTCTGCTCGATTGCCGGGTGGTCTGCGCGATAGCGACGGCGCAGATCGGCGAGAAACCCTGTCGCGATCGAACCGTGCAGCCCAATCGCGAGGCGCCCGACCGTGCCGTCGGCAATCGCGCCTGCCGTCCTGACAGCATGGTCGATCTGCTCGATACCAGCCGAAACCTCCGCAACGAAGCGGCGCCCGGCCTCGGTCAGCCGGACACCGCGATGACGCCGCTCAAACAGGGGAAGACCCAACGTCTCTTCCAATGCTTTGATACGGGTACTGACGCTCGATTGGGTAACACCGAGTACACTGGCCGCGTGGCGAAAGTTCAGATGCTCTGCGACCGAAAGAAGCTGAACGAGCGTCACGAGCGGTATTCTTCCGCTTGCAATGCCTGCCACATCGGAGAGATGCCGCGCACGTCGCATATCACAGCGACTTCCATGAGAAACTGAGAAATCTCGCGCCTCTTCTATATATGGCGACGGTAACTCTGCTTTGTATGCGGCCATGACCGACGGCCGGGTAGCGTTGGGAGAACACTGCCAACATCACGGAACCACGACAAGTTTCCCCTTGTGCGCTCCGCTTTGCAATTCGGTAAGGGCAAGCGGAAGTGCATCGAAGGAGCTAGTTTCGATAGGTGGCAACTGAAGCCCACCAATTTCAAGCATCTGGAACAGTTCGGCGCCTGCAGAACGCCATTCTCGCCAGTCTTCGTCCGTAGCGTTTAGATAGACGCTGTTGAGCGCTACCTCATGCAGCCAAATAGCCGTGGTAAATGCTGGCACCGGATTTTCTTCAATCCGATCCTGAATGCAAACTAGATGGCCATTATAGCTGAGCATCGAAGCTAGTGATTGGGCGTGCTCGCCGCTCACTGTATCAAAGATTGCGTAAAGGCGGCGTGGCCCTAAACTTTCCGAAAGCTTGTTTTTCCATTCTGGATCACGATAGTCGAAAACATCCGTAATCCCGAGCGCCAAAAGCGCATCCCGGTGAGTGGGAGCGGCAGTCACCCAAACGCGCCAGCCGTTGCACACGGCCAATTGTGCGAGGATGAAGCCAACAGCACCGCCAGCGCCGGTTACGAGAACGTCCCGAGTGATCCGGCGAGGCACCTTTCGAAGAGCTTGCCATGCTGTCAAACCCGGGCATGGTAATGCCGCTGCAACCACGTTTTCTACACCGCCCGGAATCGGGAGGATGCTCCTGCCGTCTATACAGGTGAACTCTGCGAAGCTGCCATTACATGCAAGCGATTGATGATACGCGACCCTTAAACCGATGGGCAGGCGGATACCAGCACCCGTCGCCACGACGACACCGACCCCATCGACACCAGGAACATGGCCGGGCGACCACGCCACATGGCCCCATTCGATCATTTTCCAGTCCACAGGATTAAGTCCGACGGCGCGATTGGCAACCAGAACCTCGCCAGGAGCCGGAACTGGACGGGGGCGCATTTCCAGTCGCAAGCTCTGAGGTTCACCTTTACCAGGCCAAGCCCATACTTGATGCATTTCTGAAAGCGATTGGATCATGAAAACCTCTTAAAAATGAAGAGCTATCATCTCCAAAAGATAGCGCCCGCAAAGATATGATGGTAGACTTATATCTCTGAAATCAGACATCAGGTTTCTATGATATCCGACGCACTCGATCCTGATTTGCTACGCGCCTACGTGTCGGTTTGCCGACACGGCAGCCTCAGCCGTGCTGCGGAACAGGCTGGGCGTGCACAATCCGCATTCAGTATGCAAATACGCAGATTGGAGGACCTGTTAGGGAGTCGTCTGCTACGACGCACCGGCCGGGGGGTGATTCCGACTACCGAAGGTGAACTCTTCCTTAGCTATGCGACACGTATCCTCTCACTTGGCGAAGAAGTCGTGGCACGACTTGGCGAACAGCGCACTTGTGATCCAATCAGGATTGGGCTGGCGGAGGAAATCGCTGTCAAAGCACTTCCGGAAGCATTGGGGCGGCTCCGCCGTACATGGCCGGATCTGCACCTTGATATTGTCGTGGACCATAGCATTGCTATTGCTGACCGTTGGCGAGAGGGAGAACTCGATCTGGCAGTGGCGACCTGTTCGTCTTTTTCTGGGGACGCTGCGGAAACCTGGGATATCGAACTCCTCTGGGTGGGAGGAATTGACTACGGCCCCGACCCAGCACATCCCTTAGACATTATCGCTTATGCTGAACCCTGCATTTGGCGCCGCCGAATGGTAGACGCATTGGCTGAAATCGGCCGGAACTATCGGGTCACACTGACAAGCCAAAGCATTAGTGCTATCCGAGCCGGCGTAGAAAGTGGGCTCGGGGTTGCCTTGATGACCGCAGAATGTGTACGGCCAGAGACAATGCGTGCGCTTCCTACATCGGCAAGTTTACCGCCGCCACTTATCGTTCAGTATGGACTCTACGCTCCAGATCAGCCGAATAAAATTACAAAAGCTGCAATGGAGTTTCTGGCGCATAGCCTCAGGTTACCAAGGAAGAACCTTTTATAGGTTCTTAACAGATTGCAAAAAACACAATCATCAAACCCGATTTAGAACAACTCTTGCTGATTTCGTTATAATCCAAGTCCTCTATTTCGCCCCAACTGCCACGATACCGTTCCACCCTGCACTATACCTGTGACCTCCCGACCGAGGTGGCGCTCGATCACGGGCCGCCACGGAACCAGCGTGAACTCATGGGACTTCTCGACAATGGCAAACTTCCCGCTCGATAGCTGAGCGGTGCCGGTAAACGTACCGCTGACCGTCTCGCCATCAGCAGCGCCACGAAACGGCATGTGTTTCGTGGCGGCCAAGTCTACCCCAATACGAGCGACCTCCCGCTCCTGAAGCGTGGCAAGCAGGTTGCGCCGGTAGCTCATGCGTCCATCCGGTCGCTGGGTCGCGTCGCCCTGCTCGATCAACTTCTCCCGCCGCTGTTCCATCGCCTCGCGCACCTGCTCCCCGAAGCCGGCGGGCACCAGATCGGACACAGCACCTCCGACAAGCCGCCGGTCGAGCCAGGTCGCACCATCCGCGACGATCTGCCTTTCAAGGTCGAACGACGACAGGATGCGGACATTAGCCCGTCCGCCCCTCCCTGCGTCATGGGCAGCAGCACGGGTGGCGAAATCATCGGGGATGCGCCACTGGTCGGCGTCGATCCGTTCGACGATACCGGCCCGGCGCAGGGCCTCCAGCCGTCGAACATGGGAGGCGACGAAACCGTCATAATCGCCGCCCGGCACGCGCCCCTCGAACCGGGCCTGTTCCAGATGACGGCTCGGCCGATAAATACCTCCTTCGGCCATGCTGGCAATCGCCCGATCAGAAGGGCGCCCAGCGCTATCGGGCGGCCCGATCTCAACGATGCTGCCGATCCGTGCCTCCGCGACGCGGACCGGGTCAATGCCGGCGACATGATGCGTGCAGCCATCGATCCCATCGACCACCAGCGTCAGTTCCTCACCCAACTCGTCGGACAGATGCTTGTCGATGACGCGGCCGACAATCGGCGTCGCAGGTGCCGCATCATGGATCGCAAAGCTCATCGGGTCGCGCTCGGCGCCCTCCGCCCGGAGTGCCTTCTGCATCGTGCGGATGATGTCGCCGCGCTCGCCCATCTCGCGCAGCGTCGGCTCCAGCCGCTCGCTCAGTTTCCACCGCCCCGGCGCATGTTCCGTTGCGAGGCCCATATCGCCCAGCTTGCCAAGACGGCGCAGGCGGAGAGTCCGGTCCGCCTGGCCACGCGGATCATCAGGTTCATGCCGCAAATCGAGAAACCGGCCCTCGGCCTCCGCGAGCATCGCCCGGTCGATCCGGGTAAAACGATCCTGGTCGATTTCGGCAGTCAACTTGCGGCGCTGCTCGATCTCGGTGACAGGCCCGAGTTCCAGCGTCACCAGTTCGCTTGCCCGTTCGCGGATGCCGTTGGCGAGATAGTCACCATTGATAACCAGATCCTCGCCCAGATCGTCACGGCCGTTGACGACGACATGCACATGCGGATGGCCGGTGTTGTAATGGTTGACGGCCACCCAATCGAGCTTCGTACCGAGATCGGCCTCGACCTGCGCCATCAGGTCGCGGGTGTAACCCGTCAGATCGGCAAGATCCCCGGCATCCTCCGGCGAGACGATGAACCGAAATTGGTGACGGTCATCGCGGCCGCGATCGAGAAACGCATCACCATCGGCACGGTCTTCGGTCCCCGAATAGAGGCGACCGCGTTCACCGTCGCGGGCGGTGCCGTCGCGCTGGATATAGCGAAGATGGGCAGCGGCCTTGCCGTTTCGCCCGGCGGCACGGACGGAGCGGGATTTGACGATGACGCGACGACTGCCTGGTCGGCGATGACTCCAGCCGTTCGACAGGTTCCGGGCACGCACGAAGGTCACGCCCCGTCCGCGCCGCACGCCACGCCCGGACGCGATGCTTCCGTCCCCTTTCGGTGCTTGGCTAGAACCGCCGCCTCGGGGGCGTCCGCTCCCGCCGTTCGCCGCCTGCTGCTGGCGCGTGACCGTCCGCACTCTGGTCAGGAAACTCCTGGCACGACCGACCTTCGGCGTGTTGGCACGGATGCGACCCGGCCTCGGGCGGAACCGGTTATCGTCGCCCGCGCTCATGGCCGCCGATCCGCCCGAAACTGCCACGAACAGACAGGAGTGCCACGAAAAACGGGGCGGAAACTGACTTCGCCGCCTGTCGCGGCACCATACCCCCTCAAAAGGGGTGCCACCCAAAACAATGTGCAGACAAGGGCTGGCCCTACGGATCGGACCCATGGGGTGCCGTCCGCTTTAATCTTGCGCTCCCTCTTCTGCCCTCTTTCCGCCTCTCCACCCCCTGCCCCGCATCCTCTCATCATGGCCGCGATCCCATGCTGCCACGCACCATGAACAGGCCATCCGATCGCGGTATGATTCCCGACATATCGTGCCCTGACGCGACTGCCGCTCTACGATCCGGCTGCACGATGAAGAGCGGCGCACGGGTCCAGGTAAACCGATCGACCGTCGTGATCATGACGGGAGCATCGCCACCACCTGCGATGATCGGCGCAACGGCAGCGACATAAGAGCGCGTTTCCAATGGCAATGGTCGCCCTGCCAGAGACGCCTCGTAGCGATCGGGACCGGCATTATAGGCTGCCAGAAAACCCGGCGATCCATAGCGGTCATGCAACTCACGGAGATATGCCGCGCCCGCCAGAATGTTGTCGCGCGGATTGTAGGGATCACGGCCGAGATGATGCCGGATGCGCAGATCCGCCCATGTGCCGGGCATGATCTGCATCAGCCCCATCGCCCCCGCTGATGAAACGACATCCGGATCGCCTGCACTCTCGGCGCCCATGACGGCCCTGATCCAAGTTGCCGGAATGTCGAAACGCCGCGCAGCCTCAGCAATCTCGGCAGCATACGGGACGTCGATTGTCTGTGCCGATACAGCAACTGGCGACGTGGACACGAGACATCCCGCTGCTAACAAACACACGATCAGGGTCTGACTGCGCATGACATCAGTCCCGCCCGTCGCGCCTCTGGGGGCGGCTCCAGTGCAACGACCAGAGACCGCCATTGCTGCCGTCACGGAACAGATTGGCGCGTAACGGTTGCGGCAGAAGCGGATCGTCAATCAGCAGGGCAACGTAGTCGCCGGCCCGTTCTCCGGTGCGTTTCCAGCCCGCACCGATCTCCGGGCCATCTTCGTCATCGCGATGGATGCGATAATCCGGGGCGTTGTCGGAGTCCGATTTCTCGGCCAGCACAATGATGATTTCATGGGAACCAAGGAAGGTCTGGATGCGTCCGGCAAAGCCGGTCTTGTCGCGCGTGAAGCTACCGATTTGCGGCATGGGAAGTCTCCTTTGCGATATTGGGAAGGCGCGGCATCGACCTATCAGCAAACAAGCTGTGCCAGACGAAATGACCGTCACCGTGCGCGTCGGTGTAGAGCGGCGTCGCCCGGCCGATCACGGCGGCGCGCGGGAGCGGGCCGAAATAGCGCCCGTCCAGACTGTCGCGAACGGCTGGGTTCATGAGGAAAATCTGATCCGGTGCGATGCGGCGGCAGCCCTGCCAGACCGGCAACATACGCCCACGCCGGTCACGGTCCTGCGCTTCGCCGAGCACCGCGCCATCCACCGTGACGGTGCGGCCGACACGACAAACCTGTTGCCCCGGCAGCGCCGCCACGCCCTTGAGCAGCGGCACACCCCGGCCGATATAGCCGCGCCCGACCATGAAGTCGGCCAGCGGGTTCGGTGGCCTGACGGCAACCAGTTCGCCCGTCTTCAGCCCGTTCGGCGCTGCAAGGTCGTAGAGGCCGAGCGGCGTACTGGCAGAAGCGTTCCAGAGCAGCTTCACCGGAACGGGGACGATGGCGGCGACGGCCACGCCCATCGCGGCAAAATACGTCGCCATCACATAACCGAAGCGGGTCATGGCACGATCTCCCGCCGTCTGAGCCAGGCCCGATGACGTGCCATGGTGTAGGTGCGCGGTTGCTCACCCGCATTCAGCCGGTTGCCGACATGCCGCCAGTGATCCGGCGAAACCGTGCATGCGTCGATGCCGGCTTCTTCCACCGCATCGATATGGCGGAGCACCTGTTCGACCTTCGGCCAACCCGCGACCCGCAGCAGGATTTCACCGCCGGGCTGGATAAAGGGCACGGTCTGGCAGGCTTCTCCCTGAGCCACGGCGCGCAGGATGTCGATGCGCGACGCGATCGTGCCGAAATCGTTGGCTGCCCAGCGGACGAAGGCAAAGATGCTGCCGGGATGGAAGGAGAAAATACGGCGTCGGCGGTCGAGGATCTGTTCCTGAGCCTCATGGCCGAACCTGATCCAGTTCTCGACCCGCTTTTCGATGTGGGTCAGTTCGGCATGGGTCAATGCGTCGCGTGCGAACGGCAGGGTGTGGCCCCGCGCACGGGACGTTGTGGCGCTGGTCATGGCCCGTCTCCCGGCATGGGAGAAAGACCACACGCGTGCGGATCATGCGGCTTGCCAGCGGCACCGGCACCACGGTCGGCATCCGGTCGCCCCAACGTCAAAAAGTTAGATTCTAAGTTAGACTCTAAGTTAGCAGCGCGATTCCTCGTTTCAGGCCAAAGACTTAACTGGGGTTCGTGCGCCTGAAATCCCGATAGTGATGCGCCCGAAGTCCCGATAGTCCCTGCGCCCGAAATCCCGTGTCCATCCACAGCGTCATCCACAGGCACTGTGGATAAATTGACGGGACGAATATGCAGCAGTTTCCGCCGTCCTTCGCGCCGGATCGCGAGGCGATAGCCGGGGAGCGGCTGGCGGGCGGCGATGCGCCGCAGGTCGAGCGCGAAATCGGAGACACGCGCCAGGCTGCCGGATTTCTCGTGAAGATGGGGAATCTCGAACTGCCAGCCCTGCGGCTGATGCCCGGCATGTTTACGGGCGACGCGGTAGAGCCAGCGTTCGATGCCGCCCGTCAGGCGGAAATAGGCCGGGTCGATGGTCAGGACCAACGAGCGGTCGATGACGCCGCGATAGAACCAGTCCGGCAGGACGCACTCCATGCCCTCGACACGGCCGTCGCGAGTTGTCCGTTCCTCCCATTCGTTGATCCAGGAGAACTGGTGCCGGCGCCAATGCTCACCGTTGCGGATGGTGGTGCGGATCACGGTCGATTGCAGCCGGGCGAATGCGGCCTTGAGCAGGCGATAATCCCGTGCGCCCGTGGTACGGCCGACGGCCGTCAGAAGCTGGTATGGGGTGAAGCGCAGAAAGCGAGACGTCCTGAGGCCGCCATTCTCGGCCTCGACAATCTGCGAGGCGGCCCAGATCAGCACGTCGGCGTCCCAGATGGTTGCCATGCCGTGCTCGGCCAGGCCATGAATCTCGACCCGCTGGCCACTGGCCTCGTAGAGGATCGGGGCGACCCGCTTTGCCTTGGAAAGCGAGAAGAACGGCCGCTCCATGAGATCGCGCTGGTCGCGGGGGCTGGCATCGCCTCCCGCGATCACGAAGGGAGCAAGGCGCAGCCGCTCGCTCTCCCGCCCGTGCTGGCCGCGCTGCGGCATGACGCCGGCCATTCAGAGGGTCGCCTTTTCGGCCGGGGTCAGCGGGCGGGCTGGGAAGACACGGCAGGGTGTCTCGTCGGTCGTGGACCTGCGGACGCCGTTCTCGGTCCAGCCCTGAAGATCTGGGAGAGCATAAACGATGCGGCCACCAATCTTGCGATAGGTCGGGCCGGTGCCGTAGGTGCGGTGCTTTTCCAGCGTGCGGATGGAAATGCCGAGGAAGCGCGCAGCATCGGGCGTGCGCAGGAAACGGGGCGGCAACCCCGTCTTGGGATCGAGCATGATCGGCCTCCGGTTGGGTTCGGCGGCTGTCGGTCACGACAGCGGGCCATGGCGAACCGTGGCGGAGGATCGGTGGGCTGGAGAGTGCCGAAATCAGGCAGGGATATATCCGGCACTCATGGAGATAGTTTATCCAAACCCCGTTTATGCTTATGCATATAAAAATTATTTATTAATCGACGCAATTTCAAAAATATATTCTGAAATAAATATAATAACTTTAATAATTTTCTTCACGGATGCGCATGATTATATCTAATAAAAAATGAAATCATCAAAACCACAAACCCGATTGCCGCCATCGGCCCCTTTCCAGATTTTTCCAAAAAAAATGACACCCCCGTTATTGGAGCGGCCAAAAATATGAGTACAATCAACTGATTTATTACGTAATTTGACATCAATGCTACAGAAATAGAAAAAGCAGCAAGCCAAAAAAGAATTAATACAGGAGGCAACCATGGAAAATAACTAAAAATACCGTAAATTAACTCCTGAATATATTTAAAAAATACTGCCGTTATAAATACAAATATCAGCGGATATATCGTCTTTTTTTTATTTTCCCAAAAAAATTTCCAATAATCCGGAAAGGGTTTAAGTGATCTCTCTTTAACTCCCAAAAAATATTCTCTTAATGGTTCATTGATGCTCTTTCTTAACGGCTCGGGCATGAAATAATCACTACCCATTAAGATAGCTGACACCGCCTGCATAATAATAATGTTCTTTTCTATCATATTTATAATCTTTCAGATTTACGATATCTCGACCAAGCTGCGCTACCATACTTCATACAAATCTCAACGCCCAGACAGACGGATCGGATAGCGCAACAGGTCACGGTAGCCTCCTCGAACATAATACCGACCATCGGCAACGAGACGCCGAACCTGGTTCTTGCGAGGATCGCTTTCCCAATCGGCCTTCCTGCCACAAAACCCAAGCAATGCCTCAGCAAGCCTGCGATAGCTCGCGCCAGCCGCTCTCCCATCAAACGCCCTGAGCATCAGGATATGCCGGTCCCGCGTCTGTTGCGGGAAATCATGCGCCCGTCTGCCCTCAGGCCGGCCGACCAGCGCGCGCCATAAACGCAGCACGGCCTCCGCGCGAAGCTCCAGCAGCTTATCGAATGGCAGGATCACGACATAAGTGGCGCGCCCATCCGGTGGATGTGTCGGGAGCCAGAATTAACGCATCGACCAGCGGAAGCAACGCCGCCACCGGCTTTTGCGTCGGATGCAGTTTATTGCCCGAATACGGCATGTCGATCACATCCGGCACCGGCTGTCTAGGCCGCCTCACGCTCCCTTTTGCCAGAAGGTAAGCGCTTTCATGCTCGTAGCGAAGAAAACCCGAAGACGAGGCATAGGATTTGCGGAAAACGATATGTCCGACCATGCGGAACCCGGCCGCTTTCCAGGCATCGGCAAACAGGTCGATCTTATTCCATCCGTAAAAACTGACGGCAAGACCGCCCCATTTCAGCACACGGTGCATCTGATTCACGGCCGGACGGAGCCAACGCGCGTTATCGTCATTGAGAACTTTCCGCCCGTCCCGCCCCTGATAGTTCACCAGGTAAGGCGGATCGGTCAGAATGAAATCCACCGCGTTGCGCGGCATTGCCCGCATCAGGTCCACGCTGTCGCCATTGAGAATGGTATTGCGGAAATTGGTCGCCGTGGTGGTGTTGCCGCTCATGGTCTTCGTCCTTTGTTCCACGAGGAACAGCCCCGCTGTTCCTCTGCCTCGCGGCGAGCAGCGGGGTAGCAACGGCAAGGGCGACCGATGGGGAGGGGTATCTCCCGGTCTGCACGGAGCGCAGCGCAGGAAGATCGGGGACACCCCATCGGGCGGCGTCAGCGCGCTGACGCGCACCCTTTCCGGCGCGAGGGCGGAGCCATTAGCCTGTTCTTTTGTCTGTTTCCAGCACTCCAATTTTCTCCGAAAGTGCAGCGAAGACATCCGGCTTGCTCATCCTCTCGGGGATTTCGAGCAACGGGATACCTGCCTTCTGCAAGGCCAGACGCTTGACCGCCATACGAGCGTCAGCGTCGCCGGATAGATCGTGACCGGAACCGTTATACTCGACCACCAGGACCGGATTGCCAAAACGATCGATCAAAAGGAAATCGACGCGCTTGCCGCTATAGGAACTGAAAGCCCGCTTCTGACGTGGATCATCCGGGGCATAAGGCGTTTTGATGAATCCGCCCATCGCAACCTCGAAGGCGAAACGCCAGTCGGGCTGATAGTCCTTGATCCACTCGTCGATCGCGTAGAGTACACGCACGGCTTCCCGATTGACGGGAGGAACAGCCTTCAGGCTGCATTCACCAATGAAGCGCAACTGGTTCTGCGGATCGGACAGGTCATTCTCCTGTCGGTATTGCCGACGCCGCTCGTCTTCCTGCTGCCTATCGGCAGCCTGTTTGTTGAGCGTGGCGATCTGTCGACGAAGCGTCTCGATCTGACCCGCAGCCTGCTGTTCGGACTGCACAAGAGCCTCTTTCGCACGACGATCTCGAATATAGAATCCAATGGCATATCCGATCGCCAGAAGAATGATCACCTTTTCCACGGCCGATAAGCCTCCCTTTTCTGCGCGATCACCGCCGATTACCGCATGGGCTGTCGCACGGTCTTCTCAAATCCCCTTGTCCTGTCCTTCATCGTTCCTGTCGCCCCATGACCGGGAAGGTGGACAGGATGGCACGCAAACCCGACAGGATCAGGATCGAGGTGTTCGGCCCCGCCAGTGAGGCGGAAACGGCCGATGCGGCGTTCCGCCCGGCCGATGACACCATTCGCTCCCTCGCTCGCCTGATCGGCCGGCAGATGGCCCGCGAGCAGTTCGAGCGTGTCCGCGCGCTGGAGCGGAAACAGGCCCGGCAGAACCGATCCGGCCCCATGCGGTAGCCTCTCCTTCCCGGCTGCGTTTCCCCCGGCGAAAGACCACTCGCCGGGCTGTCGTGTATTTTTCTTGTGACCATTATGGTCCCGTGATATAAGGTCAGTCAATGAGGATCATCGCCCGTCGCACGCTGAGAGAGTTCGTCGACAGTCTGGCGGGCCAGAAGGACCAGCCGGCCGTCAAGGCGGCGCTGGACGCCTGGTTCACCGAAGTCGGCAGAGCTGGATGGACGAGCACTGCCGATGTGAAGCAGCTCTACGCCACGGCCAGCATCGTCAACGCCGAGCGCATCGTTTTCAACATCAAGGGCAATGCCTATCGCCTGGTCGTGGCGGTCGATTTCGAGAAAAGCATTGTCTGGATCAAATGGATCGGCACGCACAAGGCGTATGACAGGATCGACGTGACGGAGGTGGAGCATGACGGCTGACCTGAAACCCATCCGCAACGAGGCGGATTATGACGCGGCACTGGAAGAAGTTGGCCGGCTATGGGGAGCGAAGAGCGGCACGCTCGATGGCGACCGTCTCGACGTTCTGGCGACGCTGATCGACGCCTATGAGGCCAAACACCATCCGATCGATCCGCCCGATCCGGTTGAGGCGATCCGCTTCCGCATGGAACAGCAGGGCCTCACCCGCAAGGATCTGGAGCCGATGATCGGCCCGCGCAATCGGGTGGCCGACGTGCTGAACCGCAAGCGCGGCCTGTCGATCGACATGATCCGCCAGTTGCATGATGGTCTCGGCATCTCGGCCGAGGTGCTGATCCGGCCCAGCCGGATGGACAAGGTCGCCTGATAGGAAACACTACCCAAGGAACATCCCCATGACCCGCGTCGCCCTGTATGCCCGCTACTCGTCCGACAACCAGCGCGACGCCTCGATCGAGGATCAGTTCCGCATTTGCCGCGAACACGCAAAACGCGAGAAGTGGAAGGTGATTGGTGCCTATAAAGACGCAGGCATTTCCGGCGCCAGCATGATCCTGCGCCCCGGTATCCAAACCCTGTTGCAGGATGCCCAGGCCGGACGGTTCGACATCGTGCTGGCCGAAGCCCTGGACCGCATCTCGCGCGACCAGGCGGACGTCGCCACCCTGTTCAAGCACCTGAAATTCGCCGGCGTGCCGATCGTCACCCTGGCAGAGGGCGAGATCAGCGAACTGCATGTCGGCCTCAAGGGCACGATGAACGCCCTTTTCCTCAAAGACCTCGCCGCCAAGACCCATCGTGGCCTGCGCGACCGGGTGGAGGACGGCAAGTCCGGCGGCGGTCTCTGCTACGGCTATCGCGTCGTCCGCCAGTTCGACGCCAAAGGCGAACAGATCCGGGGCGATCGCGAGATCGACGCGCATCAGTCGGTGGTCCCGAGGGCAAATTGTGGAACGACACCACCATCCGGGGTCATGTGAAGCGCGGCACCGGCATCATCAACAATGAGCTGTATATCGGGCGCCTGGTCTGGAACCGGCAGCGCTATGTGAAAGACCCGTCCACCGGCAAGCGCGTCTCACGCCTAAACCCAGAATCAGAATGGGTCATCACAAACGTGCCCGATCTGCGGATCGTCGATGACGCACTCTGGCAGGCAACAAAGGCCCGCCAAAGCATCATCGCCGAGAAATACGTCAACGTCACTGAGGCCGTCCGGGCGCATCACAAACGGAACCGGCTCAACGGCACACGCCGGCCGACATCCCTGCTGTCTGGCCAGCTGTTCTGCGGCCTGTGCGGCGGCCCTTACACGCTGCGAGGTTCCGACCGCTTCGCCTGCTCATCCCACGTCACCAATGGTTCCTGCACCAACAGCCGGACGATCCCCCGCACTGATCTGGAACGCCGGGTGCTCTCCGGGCTGAAGGACCGGATGATGGCGCCGGAGATCGCTGCCGAGGCGATGCGCGCCTATGCCGAGGAGACCAACCGCCTCAATCGCGAACGCAGGTCCAATGCCGATGTCTGGCAGGTCGAACAGGTGAAGGTGGAGAAGCAGATCCGGGGCATCATCGAAGCCATCAAGGAGGGCATGTTCCATCCCAGTATGAAGGCTGAGATGGATACGCTCGAAGCCCGCAAGGCCGAGCTGGCGACCCTGCTCTCCGACATCCCCGACGACGTGCCAGACCTGCTGCCTAGCGCATCAGCGATTTATGCCCGCAAGGTTGGCCGCCTGACCGACGCTCTCAACCATCCCGAGGAACGGCTGGAAGCCGCCGAGGCGCTACGGGCGCTGATCGAGAAGGTCGTGCTGACACCCGGCCCGAACCGGGGCGAGATCGACGCGATGCTGTATGGGGAACTGGGCACGATCCTGAGCTGGATCGAGCGGCAAACCGTTGGAAAGGCTGAAAAAAGAAACACTCCCGGAGCTGGGCTCACGGGAGTGTCGGTATCGGTGGTTGCGGGGGCAGGATTTGAACCTGCGGCCTTCAGGTTATGAGCCTGACGAGCTACCGGGCTGCTC
>NZ_JOPF01000015.1:0-102847 GCF_002153595.1 Gluconobacter sp. DsW_056 | reverse complement strand
AGACTGCCAAACGCCAGACTGTAAGACAACTCGCCCACAACGCTCCTCACTCAGACACAACGACTCCTCCATTACACGGAGGACAGTCGGCGGGTGATATGGATCAAAAACTGAACCTCCTGACGAAAATGTCAACAGAATCTGTTTTCTAGTTTTATGTTGTCATATAATCTATTGATATGTCAACGGTTGAGGTATCATCAAAAATGGCTGTTCAGTATGGTACGTCCCTTCTTCGGGAGAGCAGTTTTCATGACATGGAGCTGACCTTTCATGTCATGCGGCTGTCGAGCCTGTGGCGGGCCCAGCTTGACCGTCTTCTGCGCCCTGAAGGCATGACGCTCGCGACCATGCGGCCCATGGCCTATCTGATGGTGATGGGAAACGGCCTGAAACAGAGCGATCTGGCCTCCGTCATGGGCGTGGACAGTTCGGCACTCGTCCGGGTTCTCGATCAGCTGGGACGAGAGGGGCTGATTTCGCGCGAGCCTGATCCTTATGACCGGCGCTCCAATCTTGTGGCACTGACGAAAGCCGGGATGGCACGGTGTCGGAGGTTCCAGCAGATTGCGGCCGAACTTGAAGCCCGGCTGACTGAAGGGCTTGCCGAAGATGCCGCGGAGATGCTCCGGGATCAGCTTGGCATGATGGAGAGCAGATTTTCCCTGTCCGGTGTGTCGTCTTGCTGAAACTGCGGCTCCTTATGAAAAATCTTTTTCGTCAGACGTTCTCTTTGGACCGCAGCAGCCTGCGCTGGCAGAATTTTCTCGCGACAGCCGCTTTCACGGCGCGTGTTTTCCTGTCCATCGGGATTGCGCTTTTCCTGGCGTTCATGATCCAGCTTGAATCGCCGATGAGTACGGTTACGACCGTTCTGATCGTTGCCAATCCGACCGTAGGCGCGCTGGTGTCCAAAAGTGTGTGGCGTATGACCGGGACGGTGATTGGAGCAGCGCTGAGTACGGCTGTCATGGCGATGTTCGTGCAGTCTGCCGTCCTGTATTTCATGGCGCTTTCGGTCTTCGTCGGGCTGGCCTGCATGACGGCGACATGTCTGCGGTATTTCAGGGCTTATGCGGCTGTTCTGGCCGGATATACGATCATCATCGTGGCCGTTCCGGCTTTCTCGCATCCCGAGAACATTTTCCTGTCGGCGATGATGCGGGTGTCGGACGTGGCGCTCGGGATCGTGGTGACGGCGGCTGTTTTCATGGTGACGTCGCCCCGGCGGCGTCAGGGGACGATGGACGCGCTGTCGGGTGCGTTCCGCGAGACCCTTCGCCATGCTCTGGTCTTCCATGAAGGACTGGTTCGTCCTGCCGGAACGCAGGATATTCAGAACGTGGAACCTGCCATCGCGGACGGGGCCTTCCGGACACTGCCCCAGACCCTGTATGACGGCAGACAGCGCCTCATGGGGCAGCTTGCGCGTCTGGGACCGGCGATCGAATACGCGGCGACCGACAATCCGGACATTCATGCAGGCGTGCGGGGTTACAGGCTGGCGGTTAGTCGCATGACGGGGCTGGTTGCGTCCTATCATCCGTACTGGCGCAATCTGGGGATCGCAAATTCGCTCTCAGCGTCCGTTCATCGGGAAATCCGCGATACGCTGACCTGGATCCTTGTCCTGACGGAGAGTGCGGGATGGATCGAACAACCGCAGAGCGTGCTTGCATGTCTGGAAGATTCCCAGCAGCGGCTGGAGGATCTGGAGCGTTCCGCAACATCGCCCGCTGCTCAGGCGTCTGTCGATAATACCCGTGATATTCTGTTTCAGCTTCGGGAAATCGTACTGGATCTGTCGAGCCCGCGTGGCGCGCATGTCCGGGTTCGGGTAGGGCTGTATGTGGAATGGATGTCTGCGATCTATAACGGACTGCGCGGAATGCTGATCGCCTTTCTGGCCTGCATGATCTGGTACATCACGTATTTTCCGACCGGTCCAATGATGATCATGTATGTGGTGGCAGCATCGAGCCTGTTGTCGACCGTGCCCTCAGCTGCCCGTGCGAGCCTGCCGATGGCGATCGGAACGGCGCTTTCGGTCCCAGCCTGCTGGCTGTGCCATATCGTGGCGCTCCCCCGTGTGGATGGCTATCCGATGCTCTGGCTGTCGATTTGCGCCTGCATGTTGCCGGGTGTGTGGCTCCAGTTTCACCCGCGCTACGGGATCGGCGCTTTTGGCTACACGGTCTTTCTGGCCATGCAGTTGATGGTGACGAACAGCATGGTTGTGGATGACATCACGCTCATCAATACGTGGCTGGCCATCCTGATGGGATGTGTGCTGCTTGTTCTGGTGTTCCGGGTGATCATGCCTGCCGACCAGCGGCTGTATGCATCGCGGCTTGTGTTGTCTCTGGGGCGCAGTCTGCAGAGTCTTTCGAGTCAGCCGGGTACGAAAGTCCCGTCCTGGATGGTGTGGGAAGGGGCGCAGATCCAGAAAGTCTCGAGTTTGCTGATGCGTCTGTCTCTGGTCACGTCCCCGATTGACCGGCAGGGTTATGTCGATGGTGCGTTTGCTGCGTTGTCCCTCGGCCGTCTGCTGATCCGCCTCAGGCGGGCAGCGGAGAAGGCTGGACTGACTGCAGCCCAGACGGACGCCCTGAACACGGCTCTTGTATCTTTCAGAATGCTGCGTCGGGATCCGGGGGGTACGGCGGCATCCCTGAGAGACGCTGCGCGGCTGATCGGCTCCGACACCGACGCGACCACAGGGTGTGTGTTGCACGTCCGTCTTGTGGCGTGTCTGGAGCAGAGCGCGCATATCATCGACAGCATACCGGGGTTTTTCCATGCGGACGGCCCGTTGAACTGCTGGTTTGATGAACGGGGGGCCGCGACGCTGGTGAGCGCTCACCCGGCGCGCTGAAGGTCAGGAGGATTTCCGGCTACGGATGACGTCGAGAGACAGGGACGCGGCTTCCTGGATATGCTGCTTCGTCAGCCTTGCAAGTTCTTCGCCGTTACGCTCGCGGCAGGCCAGCAGGATCCGGAAGTGTTCGGCATCCGTTGCGGCCTTGCGGCCCGGCAGTTCCAGATGGGCGCGGATATAGCGGTACAGGCGGGAGTGGAGGTCATGAATCATGCCGTAAAGCCGGGGGCGGCGGGCGGCGGCATAAATGGCACCATGAAATTCCCAGTTCAGTCGCCCAGACTGCGCCATGTCATGTCCATCGCCGGTTCCGCTGACAAACGATTCATAGGCGTCCTCGATGCGCGCCAGATCCACACGGGTGAGGGTCGTCATGGCCAACCCCGCGGCCATGCTTTCCAGGGAGGCGCGGATGTCTGAATATTCCAGAATGTCTGCTTCGCTCATCCCCGTCACCACGGCGCCACGATGGGGCAGAAAGGCGATCAGGCCTTCCGCCTCAAGCTGTTTGAGTGCTTCGCGGACCGGAATGGTGGAGACGCCGAAATTGCGGGCCAGTTCGGACTGACGCAGCGGTTGGGCGTCGGTCAATGCGCCGTCCGTGATGGCACGGCGCAGGGCCTCTGCGATTTCGAGCGAGGCCGAGCCGCTTTTCGTATCAACAGGCGTGAAAATCGGTGAGGCGTCGCTCATGAGGTCGGTTATCCGTCAGTGGGGCGGCCCTCATAGCATGATCGCAACAAACGATCATGCCCGTGGGATATTCCCGGCGTGATATTATCCGATGGTCATCAGGCTCGCATTGCCACCTGCGGCCGTCGTGTTGGTGCTGACGACTTTTTCCTGAAGCACCCATTCGGGCCGGATCGGGCTTTTTGCGTCGAGCATGTAAAGCTGCACGACCATGCCCGAGCGCGACAGGGCCGTACGGGCCTGCTCGGCCATCTGTCGTTCTCCGAAAGACGCGAGGATCGTCCGGCATCCTGCAACGCGCCCGCCCTGTGTCCGGCGGATATGCAAAGCGAGGGCATGCGGCAGATCGGAGACCCAGTCCGAGGCCACGTTGGGGCCCTGAACGAAAGCCGTGTTTCCGCCACTCAGGGCGAGCCCTACGGCACGAAGCATGGTTTCCCGGTCACTGGCGACGCACAGGACGGCACCGCGCGGCAGAAGCTCGTAGAGGTTGGTCTCGCCAACGGGGCCGGGCAGTTCGCGCGTGGCGCCGCACAGGCCGTGCTGCATGCCTTCCACGATTTTCTGATAAAGCGGAAAACTGCTCTGCATCAGCCAGGACAGGAACTGGCGGGCAGGCTCGGGAAGTTCCTGTCTGTCCCAGTCGGCGTGGGCCGGTGTCGTGCTCATCAGGCGACGCAGGATCAGGGGACCACCGGCTTTCGGTCCTGTTCCTGACAGTTTTTCGCCTCCGAAAGGCTGGCTGCCCACAACCGCGCCGACCATGTTGCGATTGACATAGAGGTTTCCGGCCTCAATGCGGGACGTAACATGCGCCATGCGGCTTTCGATCCGGGTGTGGAGGCCGAATGTCAGACCATAGCCGGACTGGTTGATGGCGTTGAGCAGGGCTTCGAAGCCGTCGGATTCAAAGCGCAGGACGTGTAGCAGCGGCCCGAAAACCTCACCCTTAAGGTCTGCCAGACTGTCGATCTCGATGATCGTCGGAGCGATGAAGGTACCCTTTTCCATGCTTTCCGGCAGCGGAAGAGACCAGACGGGGCGGCCCAGCGCGCGGGATTCGTCAATATAGGTCTGAATGCCTGAGCTGGCTTCGGCGGAGATGACGGGGCCGACATCGGTGTGCAGTTCCGCCGGGTTGCCGACACGCAGTTCCTCGACCGCACCGCGTAGCATGGTCAGGACGCGATCGGCACAGTCTTCCTGCACGCACAGGACGCGCAGGGCGGAGCAGCGCTGGCCTGCGCTGTCGAACGCTGAGACCAGAACATCTGCCACCACCTGTTCGGTCAGGGCGGAGCTGTCCACGATCATGGCGTTCTGTCCGCCCGTTTCGGCAATGAACGGAACAGGCTGCCCGTCCACTCCGGTACGGCCGGCCAGGGTCTTGGCGATCAGCCCGGCGACAGCCGTGGAGCCGGTAAACATCACGCCGGAAATCCGGGTGTCGGCCACGAGGGCCGCGCCGGTTTCGCCCGCGCCGGGAACGAGGCGGAGTGCGTTTTCCGGAACTCCCGCTTCCCGGAGAAGGGCGACGGCGCGCAGGGCGATGAAGGGGGTTTCCTCGGCCGGTTTGGCAACGACCGTATTGCCAGCCGCAAGTGCTGCGCAGACCTGTCCAAGGAAGATGGCGAGCGGGAAGTTCCACGGGCTGATACAGGCGACGACGCCGAGCGGCGCACTACTGCCTATCCGTACGATGTCCTGAGCCTGTGCGGCATAATAGCGCAGAAAATCCACGGCCTCGCGGACTTCGGAAAGCGCATTGGCGTAGGATTTTCCCGCTTCACGGACCAGAAGGGCCATCAGGTCTTTCTGGTGCTGTTCCAGCAGATCAGCCGCACGGTCAAGCTTTGCGCTTCGCTCGTCGGCGGAAAGAGCCGCCCATGCCGACATCTCGCTTTCTGCAAAGTCGATGGCCTTGCAGACATCGGCTTTGTTTCCGAAACGGACCGTGCCGATCCGGTCCGAATGGCTGGAGGGGTTTCGGATATCCTGCGCTTCGCCCGAACAGGATGTATCCTGCAAAGCCTGCTCGGCAGACGCACAGACGGCTTCTTCCAGAGCGGTGATGGTGTGCTCCTCGGTCAGGTCCAGTCCGCGCGAGTTGGTCCGCTCGGGTTTGAACAGGTCTTTCGGAAGGGCAATGGCCGGATGGGAGGCACCCGGCGGCTGGACGGCTTTGGCCAGTGCGACCGGGTCTTCGATCAGGCTTTCAATCGGTAGGCTCTCATCGCCGATCTGGTTGACGAAGGAGGAGTTTGCGCCGTTTTCCAGCAGACGACGCACCAGATAAGCCAGAAGCGTTTCATGCGAGCCGACCGGAGCATAAACGCGACACGGGCGGTTGAGCTTCTGCGGCCCGACGACTTCATTATAAAGCGTCTCGCCCATGCCGTGCAGGCACTGGAACTCGTAGTCGCCAATCTGGAAGTTCAGTCCTGCCAGCGTATAGATCGTGGCCAGCGTGCGGGCGTTGTGGGTCGCAAACTGCGGGAAGACGACATCGCGGGCGGCGAGAAGTTTTTTGGCGCAGGCGATATAGCTGACATCAGTGTAGCATTTGCGCGTGTAGACCGGGAAATCCGTCTGGCCTTCGACCTGCGCCTTCTTGATTTCGCTATCCCAGTACGCGCCTTTCACCAGCCGGATCATGAGGCGGTGTCCGCTGCGACGCCCCAGGTCGATCAGATAGTCCAGAACCTTCGGCGCGCGGCGTCCATAAGCCTGCACCACGATCCCGATCCCGTTCCAGCCGTCCAGTTCGGGGCAGTGACACAGGTTTTCGATCAGGTCGAGCGAAAGGTCCAGACGTTCGCTTTCTTCAGCGTCGATATTGATGCCGATGTCATAGCGGCGCGCCTGAACAACGAGATCCTTCAGGGTCTGGCCCAGCTCTTCAAGGACCCGCTCGCGTTGGGCGAAGGCATAGCGGGGGTGAAGAGCCGAGAGCTTGATGGAAATACCGGCTTTTTCATAGACATTCGCGCCACGGGCAGTCTGGCCGATGACGTCGATGGCGCGCTCGTAGTCGTGGCGGTAGCGCAGGGCGTCGGCTTCCGTCATCGCGGCTTCGCCAAGCATATCGTAAGAGTATTTGAAGCCGCGCTCTTCGGGTTCCGCGCTAACCTTGCGCGCGTCCTCGATGGTTTCGCCGATCACGAACTGTTCGCCCATCATCCGCATGGCGATGTCGAGCGCACGGCGAACCAGCGGCTGGCCACCCCGTCCGACGAGGCGGAACAGCGTGGCGGCAAGGCCCTCATCCGTGTCGTTTGTCAGCTTGCCGGTCAGCATCAGGCCCCATGAGGCCGCGTTTACGAAAATGGTCTTTTTTCCGCCCATGTGAGACAGCCAGTCCCCCGTGCCGATCCGGTCATGGATCAGCGCGTCGCGTGTGGCGGCATCAGGAATACGCAGGAGCGCTTCGGCCAGACACATCAGGGATACGCCTTCTGCCGACGAGAGCGAAAACTCCTGCACAAGGGCCTCAACCCCGCCCGGACGACGCTGCGTTCGCAGGGTGCGGGTCAGGTGGCGGGCGACGTCGAACGTGTTCTGCTGTTCCGTCCCGGTCAGCGTGGCCTGCTCGATCAGGGGAAGGATACAGTCCGCCTCAGGCCTGCGCATGTCTGCTGCAATGGCCTGACGGAGGGGGGAGCGGACGGGATAGGACGGAACAACAGATGACATGGACTCAGCCTCGGACATGACACTCGGTCTGAGTCCTATAATCATATACGATTCAGAATAAAATATATGAAATGGGGGTCAGGTCATTTTTATATCGTTTCCGCAACCGTCCCGTCTTTTCGTCCAAAACGCTCATGCCAGGTGGGCAGGGTTGTGGTGCCGGGCAGGGGGCCCGCCTCGTACACGCCCCGGGCAATGGCGCGCGCCGTGACCTGCGTCGCGGCATGGAGGATTTCAGTCCATTCCTGGGGTGCCGGTGCCGGTTTTTCCCGTGTGGAGACCCCGATCATGGCGTCGCCGTCCAGAGGCAGATGGGCCGGGAAGACACCCCTTGCCACGCCATCCTGAGCGAGAATGGCCAGGCGTCTGGCCTGTGTTTTGGTGAGGGTTGCGTCCGTCGCGATAAGGCCGATCGTGGTGCCGGTGACGGAGGCCCATTTGGAGCGCAGGCGCAGGTCTTCCGGCGTGAGATGCGCGGGCATACCCAGACCGCCGAATTCGCGTCCCTGCTCGAAAGGGGCGCTCCAGAAATGGGGGCCATCGCCGATCGTGGCTGTCCCGACGGCATTGACCGCGACCAGTGCGGCCACATGATGCCCTGCTGGGGTTCTGGTGCTGGCCGAACCCAGCCCTCCGCGGAGGGTGGACGTCGTGGCGCCTGTTCCTGCGCCCGCCGTGCCCAGTCTGAAACGGCCATGAGAGGCGTTTCCGGCAGCCTGATGCCCCATGTCGGCATAGGGGGAGTAGCGGCCCCAGGACGTCTGACCGCCTGCTGGCAGATCGTAAAGACTGGCCTGCACCACGATAGGGACGCGGATCGTGCCTGGGGGAAGGGGCGCATTGCCAAACTGTTCTCGCAGCCATGCCTGAACCCCCGTCGTGCCATCCAGACCGTAAGTGGAGCCGCCCGACAGCACGACCGCATGGATATGCTCCACCAGATTTTCGGGTTCCAGAAGCGCGGTTTCCCGCAGGGCCGGAGCGCCGCCGGGAAAGCTGCCGGAAGCGGTGACCGGATTGTCGAACAGAATGACCGTCACGCCCGTGCGCAGGCTCAGATCTTCACTGTGGCCGACGCGGATGCCGGGGATGTCGGTGAGAAGGTTCAGGCTGGTCATGCGGCCTCGTCGGTCAGAAGGAATTTTCAAGCAGTGCCCGCGTCTCGGGCTGGGTCGGGCTATTCAGGACAGTGAAAGCCGACCCGGATTCCACGATCCGGCCCTGTTCCAGAACGGCGATATGGTGTGACATGTGGCGGATGACAGCCAGATCGTGGCTGACGAAAACATAGGCCAGTCCGTGTTTTTGTTGCAGATCCAGCAGAAGGTTCAGGACGATGGCCTGTGTCGAAACATCCAGCGCCGAGACGGCTTCATCCGCGATGATGACGGAAGGACGCGTGATCAGGGCGCGGGCAATCGCAATGCGCTGTCTCTGGCCACCGGAAAAAATTTTCGGATAGCGGTCCGCGCTTTCGGCGGAGAGGCCGACTTCGGCAAGGGCCGTCAGAATGCGTGTTTCCCGGTCCGCTGTGGGGTCAAGAGCTTCCCCCACGATATCACGCACCTTCTGGCGTGGGTCGAGGGCGCCGTAAGGGTCCTGAAAAATCATCTGGACGGCAGGACGGATCTTTTTCCGTACGGCGCGGGAAGCTGTCGCGAAATCCTGTCCCTGATACAGGATCTGTCCATCATCGGGAGGGACGAGGCCGCTGAGGAGGCGACAGAGCGTTGATTTTCCGCTGCCGGACGCGCCAATGATTCCGAGCGTCTGGCCCGGCAGGACATCAAGGCTGATCGCGTGCAGGATTCGCCTTCCGGACTGTCCGAACGTCACATTCCGGGCCTGAAGGATCGAGGTCATGCCGGTACCGTATAAACGGGCAGGCGTGTGAAGGGGGCATGGGCCGCGCCGTGCAGGGACATGGACAGGAGGGCCTGCGTGTAGGGATGGACGGGAGTGTCGAACAGGGATGCGGTTGGCCCCTGTTCAACGCAGATTCCATCTTTCAGGACCAGAACATGGTCGGCGTGATGGCGCACCAGACCGAGATCATGGGAAATCATCAGGACGGCCATGCGGTGTGCTTCGGTGTGCTGGCGCACAAGGGCCATCATGTCTTCGCAGGTGCGGGGGTCAAGGGCCGTGGTGAATTCATCCGCGATCAGAAGGGCAGGTTTGCAGGCCAGTGCCATGGCCAGAAGCACGCGCTGTCGCTGCCCTCCCGAAAGCTGATGGGGATAGGCGCGTTCGCTCACGCCCGCTTTCAAAAGGCCGACCTGCTTCATGAGAACAAGGGTTTGATCGCGGATCTCAGAACGGGTGAGTGTTGTATGAAGCCGGAGCGTGTCGGCGATCTGTGCGCCAATTCTTCGTGTGGGGTTGAGCGCTGACATGGGCTCCTGAAAGACCATGCCGAGCGTTTTCCCACGGATCTGGCACCATTGGGATTCCGGAAGCATCAGAAGGTTCTGACCGTTCAGACGGAGCTCTCCCCGAGGCTGGAACCCGGGTGGCAGCAGCCCCATGAGGCTCAGGGCCAGTGTGGATTTTCCGGAACCTGACTCGCCGATGACGGCAAGGATCCTGCCCGGCTCAAGCGTGAAGGACAGGGCGTGAAGGATTGGCTGGGCCGGGCTGTGAACGCTTAGGTCCCTGACATGCAGGAGTGAATTCATGCGCCATGGTCCTCCAGCGGAGCGTCCAGAGCATCGCGCAGTCCATCGCCGGTCATGTTGAACCCCAGCACGAGGAGCATGATCGTCAGACCCGGCACGGCGACCAGAAGCGGATGATCGAAAACATGGATCTGGTAGGCGGCCAGCGCTCGTCCCAGATCCGGCCGGGGCGGCGGTGCGCCCAGCCCCAGATAGGACAGTCCCGCGTCTGAGAGGATGGCCAGTGCAAGCGAGGATGTGGCCTGAACCGTCAGAATCGGGAGGATATTGGGAAGGACGTGTCGTCGCAGAATGGAAATGGTGCCGCGTCCGGCCAGACGGGAGGCCGCGACATAGTCCTGAACCAGAATGGCGCGTGCGGCCTGTCGGGTGATGCGGATCTGGGCGGGAAGGCCGAACAGGGCGATGGCGAGGATTTCGCCCATGGCTGAAGCTCCGAGCGCCGTGACCAGAAGAGCGGCGATCAGAACGGGCGGAAATGCCAGCCCCAGATCTGTGAGACCCATGATGACTCTAGGGGGCCTGCCTGCCGCGATCAGTCCCAGCACGGTGCCTGCAATCGTGGAAAGGCAGACGGCCATTGCTGCAATCAGGATACTGTTGAAGGCTCCGGAGAGCACAAAAATCATGACATCCCGCCCAAAAGGATCGGTTCCAAGCGGGTGTGACAGGGAGAGGGGGGCATAGCGGTGCAGGACGTCGATGGCCGGGGCACTGGCGCCGGTGAGCAGGGCCGTAATGAGTGCCGGGAGCAGAACGATGCCGAGTAACGCGCTGCCGGTCCATAATGTCGGGTTGGCGCGCGTATTCATGGACGCTCTTCTCCAAGGCGCGGGTCCAGAAAACGCACCAGTGCCGCCAGCAGAAAACCGAGGATCATGACGGCAGTGACGATCAGCATGACGAGGTTCTGCACGACAGGCAGATCGCGCTGGCTGACGGCCTCCAAAAGGAGTTTTCCGCAGCCGGGCAGGCTGAAGACGCTTTCGACGATGATGCTCCCTGTTATGAGAACCGGAAGCTGGATTCCGGCCAGTGTCAGAACCGGGATCAGGGCGTTGGGCAGCGCAATGCGCCACAGGACGCCAGAGCGGCTGTAGCCTTGGGCGCGGGCCGTGCGGATGAAATCCTGCGACAGGGTTTCGATCAGGGAGGAGCGCATGAAGCGTGCGGTGATGGCGGCCTGCGGAACGGCAAGCGCGACAGCCGGAAGGACGAGCGCCCTCAGGCCGGTGAAAAATCCATGATTCCATCCGGGAAAACCACTGGCCGGCAGCCAGTGAAGGGTCAGGGAGAACAGGAACGTCATCATCATCGCCAGCCAGAAATCGGGAATGGACTTCAAAAGCTGAAGCATCGCCATAAGGCCCATATCGGGCATTTTCCCCCCGTTTGCGGCGGCGATCATGCCGAGGGGGATACCCGCGCCGAGAGAGAGCAGCATGGCCAGCAGGATCAGGGGCAGGCTGCTTTGCAGGCGCTCGCCGATCAGGCTGCTGACGGGCACGTCATAGATGTAGCTCCGACCCAGATTTCCTTGCACAAAGCTGCTGATCCACTGCGCATATCGTGCGGGCAGGGAGGTATCCAGCCCGAGTTGATGATGCAGGGCAGCAAGGCTTTCGGGGCTTGCGTCCAGTCCGAGCATGACGGAGGCCGGGTCGCCGGGCAGGAGGTTCATGGCTGCGAAAATGACAAGACTTGCAACGATCAGCAGCAGGAGCCGCTGAAAGGCCAGATGCAGTGCGTTCATTACCGTCATGGCTCCCAGAAGACGCCACCCAGAGGGCAGCCTGCGATGGGCTGACTGGTCCACAGGCCTTTGAGGTGGCGGTTCAGGACGGTCTCACGGGGGATCGAGAACAGGAAGACGTTCGGTTCGTCCTGTGCGACCTGTGTCTGCATCTGCGCGGAAAGTTCATGCCGCAAAGCAGGGTCTGCCGTGGCCTCGTATCGTTGAAGAAGGTCGTGAAAGACTGCGCTGTGATAGTGGAAATAGACCTGTTTGCGGTCATAGATTGCGATGTCGTGTGGCTCGGTATGGGCGATAACGGTCATGTCGAAGGTGCCCTGCCCGTAAATCTGACTGAGCCATGCGGGCCACTCCACGGGCTGGAGCGTTACGTTGAGGCCGATCTGTTCCAGATAGGCGGCGATGAGTTCGCTGCTGTCGCGTGCATAACCGATGGGTGGAAACGCCAGCGTCAGATGCAGGCCGGGCGCAATTCCTGCGTCCTTCAGAAGCGCGCGGGCATGGTCGGGGTCGTAGGGATAACGGTCGGGCAGGGCGACGTAATCGGGATCGTCCGGCGCCATGTGCGATTGCAGGAGCGTCGCGTCGCCCTCCGCCACGGCCTGAATCAGTGCCTTGCGGTCAATGGCTTGTGCGATGGCCTGTCGGACGCGCAGATCGTTGAAGGGGCGGCGGGCATTGTTGAGGGCGAGAATGGCCTTGAAGGGAAAGCTTCCCCGGACGACTTCAAGCTGCGGGTTGCTGGCAAAACGGCTCAGGATTTCGCGTGACGGAAACGACGGATACGCATCCAGTTCCCCGTCCAGAAGCGCGTTGCTGGCCGAAAGCGGGTCGGGCATGAAGCGGAAGGTGACGGAGCGCAGGGCGGGTCTGGCGCTCCAGTATTCCGGATTGCGGTTCAGCGTCAGATGATCGCCGCGTTGCCATTCGCCGAAGACGAAGGGCCCCGTGCCGACCGGGTGACTGATGTTCTGGGCCACGGATGCTGGCGAGAGGATGGCGGCGTCATTCCATGCCAGCTGGTACAGGAAGCTGCCATATGGGTGCTGGAGACGGATCCGGACGTGCAGACTGTCCGGGCAGGAAATATCGGCAATCTGGCTGAACGTGGTTCTGTCCGGATTGGTGCTGGCCGCTGCTCCGGCGCGGAGAAGGGAAAATTTTGCACTTTCGCAGGTCAGGGGCGTGCCGTCATGAAAATTCACGTTTTCATGCAGCGTGAAATCGTAGGTCAGACCGTCCGGCGCAACACTCCAGTCCCGGGCGAGAAGGGGTTTGATGGTTCCCTTTTCATCCAGATGCACCAGCCCCTCATAGATATTGCCGTATGTCACCATTCCGATGGCTTCACTTGAGCCGCGTGTGGGGTCGAGACCCGGCGGTTCGATCGCCAGACCGATCGAGAGGGTATCCCGAACTTCAGCGGCCCTGGAAAACCCCTGAAGGGAAAATCCCATAAGGCTAATGGCCAGAAACGGCAGAGTGGTCAGCAGGGTTTTCAATCAGGCGCTCCGCGAACTTGCAGCCTCAGGGCGCAGGGACACGGAAAATAGGGCGTTCGTCGCCTGAGTGAAAGGGGGCCTTTCAGGGATGGGGGATCGTACTGCCGATCCGGGAGGCAAGCTGTTCCACGAGGTCACGCGTCAGGGCGACCTTGCCCGCATCGGTCGCCACGGAGCCCTGTGCGGTGAAAGAGCCACGGTTGCGCAGAATGGCTTGATGGGTGTCCGAGGGGACTACGGCCCAGTCGGCCTGCAGGGCGCCCTGACCGTTGCTGTCGAGATCGAGCCGGTTGATGTTGACGGCAAGCCGGAGCCTCGGAGTTTCGGCCAGTGGCTGTGTGGTGACGATATAATGGGGCCAGTCCTGCCCCAGGCGGGCGGCCAGAAGATCCGTCACGCCCTGCGACAGGCGGCTTCCCCACCGCCCATTGGGGCTGCGGTCAAGCTGGTCGCCGTGGCGGGTCATGATATCCTGATTGTCCAGATAATCCGGCAGGGCGACGCGTGCGACGTTCAGGACCGGAGCCGTAGCGGGGAGGGGGGTATTGCTGTTCTGGGCTATGGCGGGTGCGCCAAGCGTATAGAACTGAACCGGTGGAGCGGCACAGCCTGACAGCAGGGCCAGCGTCAGAAGGGCGAAAGGTGCCGCAGATCGTATCATGAGCCGTGTCACGGGGCTGGTCTCCGGGAAAAACGGGTGGTGCGGCTCACTGCCGGCGTCCCGTGAGAAGAAGCTGCGGGTTATGTTCGACGTCTGTGGCGAACCCGCGCAGGGCCGAGGCCGCAGCGGCGATATCACGCAGGCTGGCTTCGAGATTGGTCCGGTCC
Organism: Gluconobacter sp. DsW_056; assembly: GCF_002153595.1. NCBI lineage: Bacteria > Pseudomonadati > Pseudomonadota > Alphaproteobacteria > Acetobacterales > Acetobacteraceae > Gluconobacter > Gluconobacter sp. DsW_056. The sequence goes on along the minus strand of NZ_JOPF01000015.1, from coordinate 88,822 downwards.
GCCGAGCGCGGAGAGGTCATGTTTTCCAGATTGGCAAGGCTTTTCGTGGCCTGCTGAACTGCCTCATTGCTGCTCTGGAGGACTGCGTGCAGTTCACGTCCGCGCGCATCAAGCTGCGACGTTCCTGCATTGGCCAGACGGTCTACACTGAGAAGCGTACGCGTTATGGCAGGTTCGAAATCCGTTATCGCCTTGCGGGTCGCATCGACCATGTCGCGACTGTGGTCCGAGGTTTCGCGAATGCTCTGGATCAGTGCAGGCAGATCTTTGTCGAGCTTGTCCGAAAGCTGACGAACCGAGGCCAGTGTGGCGTCGGCGTTCTCGCCGATCTGTTTCAGGGGCAGGTCCTGAAGGCTCTGCGTCATGGCGGCTATGGTGGACTGTCTGGTCGGAATTTCCGTAACATGGGCGATATCAGGGTGGAAAACCGCAGGGGTCGAGGGAGAAAAATCCAGATCGATTTCGGACGTTCCCGTAACGAAGCTCTTGAGGTTCATCTCGCCGCGCAGTCCCTGCTTGATAAGTTCCTCCAGATTGGGAAGACGGTGGCTGCTGTTGGTCAGGATGATGTCGTCCGGTCGCATCGTGACATAGACCGGAATATAGGCGTCTTTGGTGACGGGATTGTATTCAATGACGACGCGGTCCACCGCGCCGACCTGAACGCCACGGAATGTGACGGGAGAGCCTACGGCCAGACCCGACGAGGCCCCATGAAACACCAGAACGGCTTTCGTCGTCCGGGCGAAAGGATGGAAATTGCCGAACAGGACAAAGGCTGCGACGAGGAGGCCTGTCCCTCCAAGGACGAAAGCACCGACAAGAGCCTGCCTGTTCATTACGTATTTCCTTCTTCGTCGTCGCGTTCGCGGTGCATGAAGGCATGCACCTGTGGGTCCGTACAGGTATCGCGCAGATCTCTGGGGGAGCCATGGGCGATGGGAATTTTCGTTTTGGCATCCAGAAAGATGCCGTCGTCGGCGATATGGAACAGGCTCGACAGTTCGTGGCTGACGATGATGATTGTTGCACCAAGGCCGTCCCGCAGGTTCAGAATCAGGTCGTCGAGGCGGGCGGACGTGATCGGATCGAGGCCTGCGGAGGGTTCGTCAAAAAACAGAATGTCCGGATCGAGGGCGAGAGCGCGCGCCAGACCGGCGCGTTTGCGCATGCCACCGCTGATTTCTGACGGATAAAGATCAATCGCCTGCAACATACCGACGAAACCCAGCTTGAGTTCCACGAGGCGACGGATGACGGGGGGCTTGAGGTCCGTAAACATCTGCAAAGGCAGCGCAATGTTCTCGCCAATGGTCATGGAACTCCATAACGCGCCGCTCTGAAACAGGACGCCGAAGCGGTGGTTCAGATCGGTGCGATGGGCGTCGCTTCCGGCCCAGTAGTCTTCGTCCCCGACACGATATTCACCGGCGGACGGTCGCAGGAGGCCGATCATACTTTTGAGCAGGGTGCTTTTGCCGCAGCCTGAGCCCCCCATGACAGCGAAGATGCTGCCTTTGCGCACATCGAGCGAGATGTTCTTCTGGATGACCTTCGGCCCGAAGGAGAGTGTGACATCGCGCAGGGACAGGACGGTCTGGTCAGGCATGGCGGTCAGATTCCCAGAACATCGGCGATGACGGCGAAGATTGCATCAATGGCGATGACACCCACAATGCCGACAACCACGGCCCGTGTGGCGGCAATGCCGACATCCGCAGCAGAGCGTCCGGCCTTCAGGCCGATCCGACAGCTTGTCAGGCCAATGAACGCGCCGAAAACGAGGCTTTTGACAAAACCGAATATGAACTGACCGATCCCGAAGGCCGTGATCGTCTGGTGAAAATAGCCAGCTGCCGTGATGTCGAGCATCGAAATGGATACGACAAAGCCGCCCAGCATCCCGATGAGGCATCCATACAGGTAAAGAAACGGCATCGTGATGATAAGGGACAGGACAGCAGGCAGGATCAGATAGGTCGAAGGCTGAATGCCGAAGACATTCAGGGCGTCGATTTCCTCGTTGCCCTGCATGGTGGAAATCCGCGCGGCATAGGCTCCGCCCGTGCGTCCGGCCATGATGATGGCGGTCATGACGGCAGCCATTTCTCGCACCATCGCAATACCGACCAGACTGGCTACATAGATGCCAGCTGCGAATTTCTGGAGTTCCACGGCTCCGACAAATGCGAGAATTGCACCGATGAGGAAATTGACGATTCCGACAATCAGCAGGGCATAGGGACCCGCATCACTGGTGTTAGCCAGAAGATCGCTCAGGCGCATCCGGCTGCGTCCCAGAACGGTCTGAACGGCCCCTTTCGCCGTCAGTGCCGCGAGCTCGGACACTACGCCGACTTCCGTCATGGAGGCGATGGAACGGTGGCCCAAGGCTTCCAGAAACGGGATGCGGGAAGGCTTGTGGTGGACGGGATCGTCCGGAGCCTCGGGCAAAAGCTCCAGAAGCTGACGCATCGGGCCAGGCAATGTCTGCATCTCGAGACTGATGCCAGCGTCATGCGCAACACGTTTGAGATCCCACAGAAAAGCGATCAGCCCCGTGTCCCACGCCTGAATGCCGGAGGTCTGAAACGACAAATGCCCTTCTGGAGTTTTTGGTAGTCCGTCTTTCGGAAAAACCGGAATTGTGCCGGCCCGAGCCTGCCATGTTCCGCTCAGCACCATGACAGTGGAATTCTCTCCACCTTCAAGACGCCATTGCGGAGCGTTTGTCGACGGGTTCAAATTCGGTCCTGTATCGGTCTTGTCTGTCATGGACTCTGCATTTCCGGTCCTGACATCCCCTGGGTCTGCAAAAAAAAATGGAAATCTGGTGGGCGAAAATATCAAGGGTAAGGCAGATGGCTGCCTTGGGTAATACCTTATCGGTTGCAGGGGAAAGATCAATGCTCCTGTTGGTCGGCGAGCATCAAGTATGTTTTTCTGGTTATTTCTGTGATTTGACTGAAATGAAACCTGCATGCTGTCAGGATATTTCTGATAGAATCAGACATTCACGATTTGGAATCCGAAGACCTGTATGGCCAGCCAGCTTTCCCTGATTGTTCCCTTCTACAATGAAGAGGCCGCTATTGGTCACTTTGCGAGGAGTATCCTGCCTGTTATCGACAGCATTGCCGAGACAGGCTGGGAGATTGTCTGTGTGGATGACGGCAGCAGTGATGCCACCCTGCGGGAACTGATCCGGCTCTCGGAAGACGACCGGAGATTCCGGGTTCTTGAACTGTCCCGCAATTTCGGCAAGGAAGCGGCACTGACAGCTGGTCTCGATGCGGCAACGGGAGATGCCGTCATTATTATTGACGCGGATCTTCAGGACCCACCTGAAGTCATCCCCGAGATGGTGCAGGCCTGGCGTGAGGGGGCGGAGGTCGTGCTGGGCAAGCGGATTGATCGGTCCAGTGACAGCATGCTGAAACGCAAAACCGCAGCGTGGTTTTACGCGCTGCACAACCGGCTCGCCCATATCCGGATCCCGGAAAATGTGGGTGATTTCCGTCTGATGGACCGGTGTGTGGTTGAAGCTCTACGCAAACTTCCGGAACGCCAGCGCTTCATGAAAGGTCTGTTCGCGTGGGTCGGGTTCCGGACAGTCACCATTGATTACGTTCGTGCACCCCGTGCTGCGGGAACGACAAAGTTCTCGGGTTATTCGCTGTGGAATTTTGCTCTTGAAGGTTTCACCAGCTTTTCCTCCGTTCCCATTCGGCTGTGGACATATCTGGGAACCATCGGCGCGGCGCTGGCCATTCTTTACGCAATTTTCATTGTTTTCCGCACGATACTCTGGGGCAATTCTGTACCAGGTTATGCGTCCCTGTTTGTGGCCATCATCTTTTTCAGCAGTGTTCAGATCATCAGCATTGGCATGTTGGGGGAATATATCGGTCGCATTTACATGGAGACGAAACAGCGTCCGATCTACGTCCTCCGGCGTAAATACTGAGACGGCAGACCGGGCACGGGCGTGCCCGGTCTCAGGAGCTTTCAATCCAGTCCGATGACTTTGAGGCTGAGGAGCGCAATTCCCAGAAGACGCGGGTCCTGTCCAATACGCACCGGGTTGCTGATCTGTAACTGCAGGCTTGCAGACTGTGTCTCGGGGGTTAGGGGGAAATCGGCTTTATAGTCCGCCTCGTCGGGCTGTACGTCCCATTCGGCGATCTGTGTGCCGTTCAGGAGAACACGGACATGCTGGGGCGTGCCGGGTGTAGAGTGCATCCGCAATACGAGATTTGCCCTGTGAACCTCTGCAGGCAGATGCAGGTAAAGGCTGGGATCAGGCGTCTCGCTCCACACGCCCCAGTTTTCGGGGGCAGACCAGCCACTTTCCAGAATTTCTTCGTTCCTAAACTGCGGGCCGGCAGTAACAATCTCCTGACCGATCGGCAGGACAGGCGCCTGCAACGCAGGCGACAGACCTGCGGGAAAGGGCACGTCTGCTGCAACGCAGAAGGTCGCTTTGTCCATGACTCCGCATTGCGCATGTTGCAGCCTCGACCAGCTCAGGGCGTGAATGCGTTGCGATGTGCCGGTCAGAATGACAAGGGTTTGTCGATCAAGGGGGTGAGGCTGTTCTGCCGACATATGACAGGCGGCTTCCGGCATCAGTCTTGCTGTATACATCGTGTTGACCGAGGCGTTTTGGAGCGCTGCCGCATACAGGAACCGCATAATATAACGCGAATCAGCGCCATCGCATTCCAGTCTGGGGTGGATTTCGATTTTGTCGAAGGGCTTCATCAGCGCCAGAGACTCACTGTCTTCTGGAGCGGGCGGAGTAAGGATCGTATTTTCAACCCATTGGACACCTTGGCGCATGCCAAGGGTATCCTGCCATTGCAGCGTTATTCCCGCGAGCAGGACCAGGGGCCAGACCTTTGGCCAGACCCGGCACAGAACGTAAATGCCGCCAATCATCATCACATACGCAACCGGCCAGAACATGCGTCCCGAAGAACGCATCTGCTCCGCGCCCGGCATAGTAAAATGTGTCAGCAGGACGGGAATATGCAGGAAATAGACGCGGTTTGAAACGGCGATGGCCGTTAGCGCCAAGCATGCCAGAAAAAGGCCGACATGCTGTTTTGTCAGTTGTATGAGAAGTGCGATGCCCTTGCGGTTCAGCAGAGCCATTCCAAGAACAAGCAACACACCAGCACCAAGATACTGATACCCTTCATATTGTCCCCCGGTCGCTTCCGCGAGCTGTATGGGAACGGAAGGAAACAGGCTGGAGTGGGCTGGCCAGAAAGGCGAGGCGAGGTTCATGGAATAGAAACCGTAACCGCCGCCGCTCATTCCTCCCCAATATCCCAGAGCCGATCCAATAATGACGATCCCCAGCCCTGATGCGGCCGTAGCCATGGCGGCAGGCACAAAGGTTTTCCAGCTTCTGTCCCGCAGCAGGAGTGTCAGGGGAACCGCTCCGAGAACCGCTCCGGTCATCACCATGAGATAGGGATGAATCAGAAGTGTCAGGGTGTTCAGAAGAGCCAGCAGCCACACCGGTCCGGGACCTGCGCCGGGTCGCGTCCCCCTGAAATAAAGACCGATTGCCAGCAGCAGGATCCACTGTCCGCAAAGGGCTGCATGTCCGATCCTGAAGAGAAAGGTCGGAAAACAGGCCGCAAAGATTGCGGCTGCAAGCGCAGGCAGAAGACGTTTTTCGCCCAAGGATCGGAGTGCAAAGACTGCACAGACTGGTTGCAGTGTCCAGCAAAGCGCAAGGTAGAGGGTAATTCCCTGAAGCATGTCCGGGAAAAATGGGTGGACGATTTTCAGGAGCAGGGTTTCAAGAGGAATACTGTCCGTAAGGGCAATATTGGTACCAGGAGACACATTCAGCCGCTGGTCGACCAGGAGAGGCCAGTGCCAGTCCTGTCGCAGAAAATAGATCTGGCCAATAATGTGCTGGATGAAATCTTCCCGGCCGGTCTGCGCATAGGTCGGCACCTGCCCGCGGATTAGCGCCATCGGAAAGCATCGCAGAGCCTGAAAAAGGCCGAACACCAGTGACAGCGTGTAAACTGCAATCCTGTTCATGGACGGCGTGAGGGTCAGGCGTTTTTCAAACAAATGACAATACTCGCAATAACGAATGATTTTCAGAACTGAGCAGCGTCATACAGGAGAAAATTTTCCCATACCATGACCGATGCTACTCTCTGTCCCATTCTGTTGCGTATTCGTAAAAAACAGCTAGTCTTCACGCTCCGGATCAGGAGCGGGGAAAGCAGGAATATGTCAGACAGGCGCGCCGAAGCGAAATATGGTTCTCTGAAACGGCGTCACGTCCTGTTGGGCGGCGCAGCTGTCTGCGTCAGCCAGGTCGTGGCCTGTGCGCGGCCGGCACCGTCTTTCGAGGCGGTGGATGTTCTGGTTCGTGATACCGTCAGACAAGGGGAAGCGCCGGGTGCTGTTGTCGTCATTGGACATGACGAAAAAATCGTGCACCGGTTCATGTATGGGAAGCGCGCCATTGTCCCAGTTCCGGAACCTCTGAGCTGGGATACGCACTTCGATATGGCGTCCCTGACCAAGCCGACCATGACAGCGCTTTCGGTGATGCAGCTTGTTGAGCAGGGCAGGGTGGGTCTGGATGAGCGGGTCAGCCGGTATTTTCCGGAATTTGCATGTAACGGCAAAGGTAACATCACCATCCGCATGCTGCTGACCCATTACTCCGGTCTACCGCCAGATGTGCCGCTGAACGATCCGTGGACTGGCAAGGCCGAAGGCGTGAGACGCGCCATGACGTCGCCTCTGATCAATCAGCCCGGCGAAAAATTCGTTTATAGCGACATCAATTATATCATGCTGGGACTGCTGGTGGAAAAGCTGAGCGGGGTGCCGCTCAATCAGTATGTGAAGGTCAATATCCTTGATCCGCTGGGAATGACGGAGTCCGGCTACCTTCCGTCCTCCAATCTGAGACCGCTCATTGCTCCGACCCAGTATGACGAACAGGGCGTCATGTTACGCGGCGTGGTTCACGATCCGACAGCGCGCAGAATGGGAGGTGTGGCAGGACATGCCGGTTTCTTCTCGGACGCGCAGGATATGTCCCTTTACGCGCAGGCGCTTCTGGATCGGCTGAAAGGACGTCCGAGCCGTTTCCCGCTGCGGCAGGAAACGCTCGTACTTATGACTACGCCGCAACAGCCGGCCGGGAAAACGGATCTGCGGGGGCTGGGCTGGGATATCGACACCCATTATTCCTCCCCTCGTGGTGACGTATTTTCCCGGCGCTCCTTTGGTCACACCGGTTTCGTCGGCACATCCCTGTGGATTGATCCGGACAGTGACAGCTATGTGCTGATCCTGACGAACCGGGTCCATCCTTCAGGCGGCCATAGCGTCGTGAAGCTGCGGCACGACGTTGCCACGGCCGCGGGAAAGGCGCTTGGTCTCTCCGCTCCCGTTTGAAAATACCCGCAAGGGCGATCCATTCCTCATACGCCCCGCACTTCTGCCAGAAGCGTGTCGAACGTCTCCCCGTTGGGAGATGTTCCGGGAATGGAGAGCCAGTTCTGGCGCGACAGCAGACCGTAGGCTTCGTCGGCGATCTTCTTGAACGTGTCCCACGGCATGAAGGTCCGCGTCCCCCATGTATTGAAGAAAAGCCCTTTAGGATCGTAGCCGACAAGCGCAATCGCGTGACCACCCACCGGGGTTCTGTTGGAAATGGCGTTCCAGTCCCACGTGGCGCCCAGGGGCAGATCCATGAACCCCTGCGGAACCTGAACGCCTGCGAGTACGCCGCCCAGATAGCAGATGCCGCGCCGGATGCCATCGCAGTCCTGAGGATCGATCGTACCATAGGCGGTCAGGTAGTCCAGTGTCTGGCCAGGGCGGTGAAGGCCCTCGCGCAGCCAGAAATTCAGCTCGTCCAGCAGGACTGTCCCGTTGTCCCGTGCACCTGTCTGTGGGTCAAAACCGGTGACGGCTGCGTAATTGTTCAGCACCATGCTTGTGGGCAGCACGACCAGTGCCTGTGCGGCATGGGTCCATGTCGCTGTCAGGGCGGCCTGGGCTGCGAAGGCGCAGCATCCGTAGCGGTCGTTTCCCCACATCTGGTAGGGCACGCCTGTGGACCAGTCTTTCTCCGCTGGAACTGCCGGAAGGCGCGAGGCCAGCATCGGGGCGAGGCGATAGGTACGTGGGTCATGTCTGGGGGTAAGCTTGCCAAGGCATCGGGACATGGGGAACTCCGGCAGGGAAACACAAACATCTGGGAGGAGCGGTTCAGGTGAACCGCTCCCGTATCGGGACTGTTGGATTGAGGCTCAGACGCCCTGATAGATCCGGGCGCGGATCAGTTCTGGCGTTTCTGCCGGAGCGGCGAAAGGAGCGGCCGTTACGCCAGCAAGGGCTTCGACCAGCGGAATCATGGCAGCAACCGTGGACATGTAGCCTGCGGTTGACGGCGAGTAGGCCTTCACGATGGGCGTTGCGATGGCCAGCAGGGTCTGAAGATCCGTTCCAAGGCTCTTGGCCCAGTCCTTGCCGGTGGCAATGGTGATCGTGCCATTCGAATTGGCTGCGACCTGTGCCGAGACGCTCTTGATCTGGGCGATCAGGTTGTCGAATTCCGCCTTGTCTTTGGCGGACAGATGGCTTTCGAGTTCGGGAATGCTTTCGATCGCCTGAACCGCGTAGGCAATGGCTGCGGCATCGTTGCTCAGGGCGCTCGTGTTGAACGAGGCCGTGTTCGCGGTCGTGGTGCAGGCGCTCATGGAAACGAGAAGAACGGTGCCAAGGCCCAGGGCAATAAGACGGTTACGAATCATTAAATGCTCCACACATAAAAAAACCGCCCCGAAGGCGGCTGCGATCAATGAAAATATCTGAAGGAAAAATTCGAAAATCAGTCGGTACGTCTGGGGACCTCACCGGCCTTGGGATGTGTCGAGGCCACGTCCAGTCCGAGTTTTGCGGAGTCATTGGCCCGCGAGGAACCGACCGGAACCATGATTGCTTTCGACCCCGGCTGATACGCGCTGGTGTTCCAGCCTTTGGCCTGCGCCACGGCGCTGACGATCTGAAAGAGCGGCAACAGCTTTGACGTGCTGGCAGGGGGTTTCCAGAAGCGAAGAGCCAGGGCGGCCGCAGCGATCAGGAAAGTTACGATTGAAACGATATCGCCAGCATATCTGGCGGGCAGATAGGGTAGGATTGTCTGGAACAGCGATGTCCAGTCCATTGTTGCCTCCGACTAAGAAAACACCGCTCCTAAGGCGGCTGTGCCAACACACTCTCCCGGTCTAGGGAGTGGCGTTCGCGCGCGCCAACGAGAAAATGACGTCAAGTGCCAACTGACTGGTTTTGCGCCTTTTCCAAAGGCAGGGGCATGCGTTTGACGATCTGTCGTGAAGGCCATACGGTTCGACACCATCACGAATGTCACAGGCGATTTCATGGCTTTCAATTTCAGGCTCGCCGCAGTTGCTGCGGTTTCGGCTTTCTCTCTTTCTGCTGAAGCCCATGCGGCTGCGACGAACCCGTTTTTTTCGGCAAGTACGCTGCCTTTTCAGGCGCCCCGCTTCGATCAGATCAAGGACAGCGACTACGCCCCGGCGTTCGAACGCGGCATGGCCGAGCATCTGCGCGAGATCAATGCGATTGCCAATAATCGCGCGGCCCCGACCTTTGACAACACCATTGAAGCGATGGAGCGGGCAGGTCAGACGCTCAACCGCGTGCAGATGACGTTCTATGGCGTCTATCAGGCCAATACAAACGATGCGCTGGACAAGGTGCAGAGTGCGGAAGCCCCGCGCCTGACGGCTCATGAAGATGAAGTCTATCTCAACGCAAAGCTCTTTGCGCGTGTGAAATCGCTTTATGACCGCCGGGAAAAGCTGACACTGACACCCGAACAGGCGCAGCTCCTCGATATTTATTATCAGCAGTTCGTACACGCCGGAGCGCAGCTTTCTGCGGCTGACAAAACGAAGCTGCGTGCGATCAATACGCGGCTGTCCAATCTCGAAACGCAGTATGAGCAGAAGCTGATTGCGAGCGCCAAAGCGGGTGCGCTGGTCGTGGATAACGAGAAAGCGCTGGCGGGTATGGACGCGAATGCGATCGCCTCCGCCGCCAAGGCTGCGCAGGAGCGCAAACTCACGGGCAAGTGGGTTATCCCGCTTCAGAACACGACGCAGCAGCCTGATCTCTCATCCCTGACCGACCGCGATACGCGAAAGGCCCTTTTTGACCAGAGCTGGACGCGGGCGGAAAAGGGAGATGAGAACGACACCCGCGCCACGATTGCTGAACTGGCGCAGCTTCGGGCACAGAAAGCCGCACTTTTCGGATATCCGAATTTTGCTGCCTATACCCTGTATGACCAGATGGCCAAGACGCCGGAAGCCGCTGAAAACTTCATGCAGCAGCTTGTCCCGGCAACGGCTGCAGAACAGAAACGCGAAGCAGCGGTTCTTCAGGAGACCATTCGCAAGGATGGCGGCAGGTTTGATCTGAAGCCCTGGGACTGGGAATATTATTCCGGTCAGGTGCGCCGTGCGAAGTACAATCTCGATCAGGATGAGATCAAACCGTATTTCGAACTCAAAACGGTCCTGACAGATGGCGTGTTCTTCGCTGCCAATCAGCTCTATGGCATTACATTTCAGCAGCGGACGGACATTCCTGTCTATCAGCCGGATGTCATGGTCTTCGAAGTTCATGACAAGGACGGTTCTCCGCTTGGTCTGATGTATTTCGATTACTTCAAGCGGGATAACAAGTCGGGCGGTGCCTGGATGTCCAACTTTGTCGGGCAGTCGAAGCTGCTGGGAACGAAGCCGGTCATCTATAACGTTGCCAACTTCACCAAGGCCGCTCCAGGTCAGCCGCAGCTCATCACCTCCGATGATGTGACGACCATGTTCCACGAATTCGGCCATGCACTGCACGGCCTGTTTGCGGACCAGACGTATCCGTCGCTTTCCGGCACCAGCGTGGCACGGGATTTCGTGGAGTTTCCGTCCCAGTTCAACGAGAACTGGGCGCTGGATCCGAAGGTCCTGTCGCATTACGCCCGCCACTACAAGACTGGGGCTCCGATGCCGGCAGCGCTGGTTGAGAAAATCCGCAAGGCTGCGCATTTCAATCAGGGCTATGCACTTGGTGAAATCGTCGCCGCTGCCGAACTGGATATGAAATGGCACGGCCTGCCGGCCTCGGCTCCGCGTCAGGATGTGGATAAATTTGAAAGCGAAGCACTGAACGGCACGGGGCTGGACGTTGCAGCCGTTCCCCCGCGGTATCGTTCCAGCGATTTCCTGCATATCTGGTCCAATGGCTATTCCGCTGGTTATTACGCCTATCTGTGGACGGAAATGCTGGATCAGGACGCGTTTGCCTGGTTTCAGGATCACGGCGGTCTGACGCGTGAGAATGGACAGCGCTTTCGCGACATGATCCTCTCAAAGGGGCATACGATGGATTACGGCCCGATGTTCAAAGCCTTCTACGGCAAGGATCCTGACATCACCCCGATGCTTGTTCATCGTGGTCTTGTGTCTGAATCGGGCAAGTAATCGCGGTCGGGAAGAAATTACAATCTTCTTCCTGACTTTTCATACAGGACTCAGGAGCAGACGATATTGATACGCAGAATGAATGTCATGTCGTCTTGCGGTCCGCTTCTGGCATTTCTGGGTGTACTGTATTTCAGCCTTAAAGCGTTCTATGGCTTCGGAGCACCATCTTTCGGAGATGAGTCCGGACATATGCTGGGTGGATTGGCCATAGCGAAAGGTGATATCCTGTATCGGGACTACATTGACGCTCATGGCCCCCTGATTTTCATTCTGTCCTGGAGTGTCGGTCTGTTTGCCGACTTCCGTCACGCGTATCTGATGCGTCTTGTTCCTATCCTCTGTACGATAGGAACTGCCGTTGCAGTATTCTATTCTCCGGTACTTCAGAAAAATTCTGCCCGGTTTCTTGCCGTTGGCATGTGGCTTGCCGCGATGGCTGCTCAGTGGACGGTTCAGGCTTTCAACATGGACAGCTACTGGACTGTTGGCGGGGATCTTCTCGGCTGTGTAACGGCGCTGGTAGCTCTCCCGCGATTGCTGGGAGAAGACATTGGAAGATGGCAGGCGCGATGCGGGGGCGCCTGCCTCGCTCTTCTGCCTCTGACAGCCTATTCCTTTGCTCCAACTGTTGTCCTGATGGGCTTGTCTGTTCTGGCTGTACGCCGTCCCGGATACGGAAAGGCTGTTCCTCACCTTCTCGCCGGGGGCGGGGTAGCGATTGGTGTCTGTCTGTTCTGGATGTTGCTTTATGGTGATCTGGGGGGGATGATCGCCTATCACTTCATTGCAAACCAGTTCTATTATGCCCCCTATATCGACGTCGGTCCGGGACCGCTGGCCCGAAGCCTCATACCGTCGCTTCAACAGGCCGCCCTTGTCCAGTCTCTGGCTACGATCTGTTTCTATTGTGGGGGTATCCTTCTGTTTGCGACATCCCGGCACCGGCTGGCCGTCCTGTTATTCTTGGGCGCTGTGCTCATGACACAGGTGCGTGGGGCGATGGGCTTTCAGGACGGCACATTCGTCATGGGCGCCCTTACGCTTTGCGTTCTCATGGTGATGCGGATTGCACAGTCGCGCGAGACCATAGGCGTTCTGATCGCGGCATTATTCTGCATCATGTTTGTCACGGGCCTGCGGCAGGCAACGTCTTCCCCCTATGCAATGAACCGTGAGCAGCAGCGGAAGGTCGGTTTTCATCCAATCCGTGAGAATACGGATGTCGGCTTTGTTAAAGTTATCCAGAAATACTCCGGTCCGAAGGAGAGGATTCTGGTTATTCCATATAATCCGGATGTTTATATTTATGCAGGTCGCCTCTCCATGAGGAAATATCATGAATATCTTCCATGGGAAGCAGACTATGCCCGCCACCCATGGTTTGGATATAAGCGCGATTTGTGTGTGGATCTCTCCGCTGATCTTCCGCCCGTTATATATTTTGATGATTACCGTGTCTGGGGACAATGGAGCGTAACGGATTACATGCCCTGCGTCCTGAAAGTTCTCGCGCATGATTATCAGCGGGATCCGGTTGAAAAGAGCGTCTATATCCGTCGTGACCGGCTGGATCGCGACATTATCAAGACCGGGAACCCGGCCTTACAGTCTCAAAATACCCAATGAAAGTAATGCCTGTCATGAAGCAGAAAACCTTTTCCCGCCGCATTCTCTTTTTTGCCACCGCGCTGACGGCCGGTCTGCTGAATCCCGTCGCGGGATACGCTGATCCTTCAGCAGATATCAGTCCGTCGCGGATGTCGGAAGCAATGAAGGTTTTGTCTTCGGACCGGTTTGAAGGCCGTGCTCCGGGAACGGAAGGGGAGAAGGTTACGGTTCCCTGGCTGATCGAACAATACAAGGCGCTGGGACTTGAGCCTGCGGGCGAAAATGGCGGATGGACGCAGGATGTCCCCATGCTTCGAACCAGAACCGGTGCGACGGGATCTGTTGCGGCCCGGACTGGCGGTAAAACGCTTTCTCTTGCTCAGATGAAGGATATCTACCTCTCAAACCTGTTGCCCGAGGATCGGCTGGCCGTCAAAAATGCGCCAATGGTTTTTGTCGGCTACGGTGTCCATGCGCCGGAGCGCCACTGGGATGATTTCAAGGGTGTGGATCTCAAGGGCAAGGTCGCGATTTTCCTCGTGAACGACCCTGATTTCGATGCCGCCCCCGGCGAGCCCGTTTCAGGACGTTTTGGCGGAAAAACCATGACGTATTACGGCCGCTGGACCTATAAATACGAGGAAGCGGCCCGCCGTGGTGCCGTTGCGGCTTTGATCGTTCATGATACGGCTGGCGCTTCCTATCCGTGGAGCACCGTGATCGCGCCGGGTGGTGAAGCCTATGATGTGGAACATGCGGCGAGCGAAAGCCGCCCCGTACCCGTTCAGGGCTGGCTTGAGGGCAAAGCCGCGAATGCACTGTTCCGGCAGGCGGGGCTGGATCTTGAAACGCTTCGCATCAAGGCACGCTCGGAGGATTTTCGGCCGGTCACTCTGAAGCACACGGCATTCTCGGCCGATCTTCCGGTTACGGTTGACCGCCTCAAGAGCCAGAACGTGCTCGCGAAGATCACGGGTGCGAAATATCCGGATGAGACGGTCATGTTCGGCGCCCACTGGGATGCTTACGGCAAGAGCACGGATGCGCAGGGCAATACGGTCATCAGACGTGGTGCGATTGACGATGGCTCCGGTATTGCAGCGCTTTTTGAAATTGCCCGGGCTTTCAAGGCAGGGCCGAAACCCGATCGGACGGTCCGTTTCGCCGCCTGGACGGGCGAGGAGCGGGGCCTGCTGGGTTCAGGATGGTATGTGGCCCATCCGTTGGCCCCGCTGGATAAGACCGCGGCCAACCTGACGATGGATGTCCTGCAGATGGCCGGCCCTGCGCATAACGCCTTCATTATCGGCGCAGGGCAGAACACCCTGCAGGACCAGTTTGCGGCTGCGGCATCGCTTCAGGGACGCACGACCCAGCCGGAAGCGATGCCAGAACGCGGGGCGTTTTACCGCGCCGATCATCTGCCGTTCGCACGCGCGGGTGTGCCGGTTCTTGCGGTGATGGACATGGCCGGGAAGTTCGATCTCGTGAAAGGTGGGACGGAAGCAGGCGGCAAATGGCTGACGGCTTACATGGCCTGCTACCATCAGGCCTGCGACGCCTGGAGCCCGGACTGGGATGTCAGGGGCGCTGCGCAGGACGTCTGGGCCGTCTGGAAAGTCGGACATGACGTGGCGTTTTCGCATGACTGGCCGCAGTGGAATGCTGGTTCGGAATTCGCTGCGATCCGTCAGAAAACCGCGCCTTCGACTGTTCACTAATCCGTCTTTGCCGGTTCCGTCAGAGTGTCCAGGGCGGGACCGGCCCATACTGTTCCAGCAGAAAATCAATCATCGCCCGGATTTTGAGCGGGACATGGGGTGTCGGGGCATACACTGCGTGCAGTTCCGGCCCTGTCATCGTGGGCACGTCCAGTGACAGGGGCACCAGCCTGCCGGATTTCAGTTCTTCCGAAACGATGAAAAGCGGCTGATAGATGATCCCCTGTCCCGCAACGGCGGCCTCTCGCAGAATATCGCCATTATTGGCGCTCATCGGCCCGCTGACCATGACAGTCCGTTCGCCTTTGGGGCCAAAACTCCAGCGGGTCGCGCCAATCTCCTGGCCCAGGGTGTAGCCCAGACACTGATGCTCCTGAAGTTCGGCGATGGTGTGAGGCGTGCCATGCCGTTTGAGATAGGATGGTGCGGCACAGACCACGAAATCTATCTGAGCCAGCGGGCGCGAGCGTAATGCGCTTGGCGGCATTCGCCCGATACGAAGGGTCAGGTCCCACCCCTCCGTGATCGGATCAATCCTGCGGTCATCAAGTCCGAGTTCAACCGTAACGAGGGGATGGCGCTGGCTGAATTGCGGCATGATCGGGCCGACATGCCGGATAGCGAACGAGACCGGCGCATTCAGTCGCAGAACGCCCCGGGGTTCCTGATTTTCGGCCGAGACTTCCTGCTCCATGTCTTCAAGATCCGTGAGGATCTTCTGGGCGCGGATCAGCAACAGACGTCCAGGTTCCGTCAGCGAGAGCCTGCGGGTGCTTCGATGAAAGAGCGAGATGCCCAGCCGGCTTTCCAGAGCCGCGATGTGTTTCGTTACCATCGTCTGCGAAAGGCCAAGCGAGCGGGCAGCTCCGGAAAAGCTTCCCTGAGCCACAACCTTTGCAAACACCTGCATGCTGGCGAAACGGTCAAGCATTTATCTCACACTCCTGGTGTCAGATCATTTTCCAAAACAGGGAATTATTCTTTCCCGGAGAGGGTGGCAACATCCGTTTTGCCGAATAAAGAGGGAGGTCGTGAAGATGTTGCAGGAAAATCAGGAGAGCCGACAGCCTGTTCTCTTTCTGCCGCATGGCGGTGGCCCATGCTTCTTCATGGAATGGGGAAGCACATGGGACCGCATGGCAGCCTATCTTCGCTCTGTCAGTGGAACGCTTCCCCGTCGGCCGGATGCGATTGTCGTCATGTCCGGGCACTGGGAAACGGACGGGATGCGTGTCGGGTCGGCGCCTCATCCGTCGCTGATCTATGACTATTACGGTTTTCCTCCTCACACCTATCAGCTTGAATATCCCGTGCCGGGTGCGCCTGATGTCGCAGCGAAGGTGCTCGGTCTTCTGAGCGCTGCGGGTGTTTCCTGCGCCGCAGACCCGGAGCGGGGGCTGGATCATGGGGTGTTCATTCCGTTCATGCTGGCATTTCCCGACGCCAGTATCCCGGTTGTGGAAATTTCTCTTCCCAGAACGATGGGCGCAGCGGATGTCCTGCAGCTTGGGCAGGTTCTGGAGCCTTTGCGGAGCGAAAACATCCTGCTGGTGGGCACAGGCATGACGTATCACAACATGCGTTATCTGATGCGGCCGGATGCTGTGTCAGATGCCCGGTCCGTCGCGTTTGATGCCTGGCTTCAGAGCGCGATTGAAGCGCCTTCCGACCTTCGCAGAAGTCGCCTTGTGGACTGGGAGCGTGCTCCTTTCGCACATGATTGCCACCCTGAGCCGGAGCATCTCCTGCCGTTGATGTTTGCCGCCGGTGCGGCGGGAACTGATGCAGGGCATCGTGATTATAGCGATGTCATCATGGGAAAAGCCCTCTCCGGTTTCCGGTTTGGCTGACGCCTTTACCCTCACACATATGAAAGATCGCAAGCCCATGAACACATATTTTTTCAAGAGCGCCGGCGCAGTCTTTGCCGCGGCACTTCTGTCTTCCAGCGCTTTCGCCGCAACGCCAGCAAGCGTGCCGTCAGGTGCCTATTCGGTCGAGACCAGCCATACGCAGATCGGGTTTTCCGTCCTGCATTTTGGTTTCACCTATTATTCCGGCCAGTTCTCTGGCGTTACGGGAACGCTCCAGCTTGATTCGGCCCATCCCGATGCCTCGCATCTGAACGTGACCATTCCGGTTTCAAGCGTCTCGACCACCAGCACGGTTCTGACGGGTGAACTCAAGAACAGCGAGTGGTTCGATGTTGCGAAATATCCGGAGGCAACGTTCGTCTCCACACAGGTTCGCCAGACCGCCGCGGATGAAGCGCTGGTCACCGGGAATCTGACGCTGCATGGCGTGACGCATCCGGAAGTTCTGCACGTCCATTTCGTGGGAGCCGGCGTCAATCCGATGGACAAAGCCTATACGGTTGGTTTTCAGGCGCAGGCCACAATCCATCGGAGCGATTTTGGGGTAAAGAAATATGTCCCCTATGTCGGCGATGATGTGACGCTGACGATTGCCGGAGCGTTTGAAAAGACTGCCGGAAAGTAACGCGCATAAAAAAACGGCCCATGAAGATGGGCCGTTTTTCGTTTTTTCAGTCTGTCTGGAACACTCAGGATGCCTTGCGCACTTTCCAGCCAGTTTCCTTGAGACAGAAGCCCAGAACGATGGCAATTCCGATCCCGATGACCAGGGGCAGGAAGGCCGTATGGAACTGCTCCATCGTTTCCGGCGCAGTCTTGCCCATCAGGGCGGACACGAGCGGGGACATGATCCCGGTCGTCCCGAAAACAAGGAAGTTCATGACGCCTGCGGCCGTTCCCTTGACCTCTGGCGGATTGACTTCCTTCATCGAAGAGAACGGGATCATGGCAGCACCCGACGCAATCCCCATGACCAGAGCTACGGAGTAGTGCGGCAACACCCCGACCGGGACATAAAGGGCACAGAGCGAGGCCGCCAGCAGAACCACCGCGCCGCCGATCAGAACAGGTTTGCGGCGACCGATCTTGTCGGAAATCCAGCCCAGAAGCGGGCAGCCAATGACCCACCCGATGGGGACCATCGAGACGTCCGTGGCCGCAAAACCCATTGTCGTATGCTCGCCCTTGCTCAGCATCAGCGCTCCCCAACCCAGTGCGCCAATCGTTGTCGGGACGAACAGCAGACCACCGGCAAGTCCTGCGATCCAGCTCTGCGGATTGGAGAAAATGATTTTGAACGGGCGCATCAGGTTGGCAACGGACATGTCGCCGTGATGATGGTCGCTGTCTCCCGTATCACGCGGCATGACGAAAAAGACGGCAACAGCAAGCAGAAGGCCGATAGCGCCGAAGCCCAGCCAGACGGATTGCCAGGGAATGTGGAACGACCCGTGCGGATCAATCAGGATGCGGGTCGGCTTGGAGCCAAATGCGGCTCCTGCCATGCCCATGCACTGGGTTAAACCCACGAAAAGCGCCAGTGTCCGGGCGGGAAGATAACGCGCGGCAACGTAAGAAGCGCCCACAAAAGCACAGATCGCGCCAATGCCCTGAATGATGTAACCACCAATCCCGGCGACCAGACTGCCCTGACCGAAAATCAGGCATCCGACGCCGGTTACGGCAATGAACATCGGCATGATTGCATGCGCGCCATACCGGTCCAGCAGCACACCTACAGCCAAAGCCATCAGCGCGTAGACAATATAATAGGATGCAATCATCAAACCGAGATGGCTGTTGCCCCAGGCCTGCGTCAGTTCATCCTGCATGATCCCGGGAGCGGAGCGGATGGCATATTGATAGAAGTAAAACAGCGCGCACAGGAACCACGACAGCACATAAAGCGGCTGAAGTTTCTGCGGTTGTGCCGGAGCCGGATTCAGAGGCCGGGGAGGGGCCTGAGATGTTGTGCCAGACATGAAATTCTCCAGGATGTCATGGATGGTCAATCAGACCGGAAACCATGACCGTGAGGGGCGCAAAGTCTTGAGCGGGAAAGCGAAATTCTGTTTCGGGGGGTAAGAGTATTTCTCCAGACATCATTGCTGGAACGGGTAATATCGGAATGTCACATACACCGTATGGCCATAGGTTGTAGGATCGACAGCATGGCCTGCACTGTCATTACCTTTGAAGGCGAACTTCCGGATATAGGTGTACTGAAGGCCGCCCATGACACTGCCGTAATGGCCGTCCAGAAAATGCCACCAGCCGCCCGTGGTCAGGGAGGTCAGCGTTTTTGTCTGGGCGGAACATGTTCCGAATTCGTATTCACAGCCGGACAGGTTCAGATCCGTCGCGCCATAACCGTGCTGAAGTCCGTCCGCGCCGAGATAGGTCCGACGGCCCGCGCTTTCCACGCCCCCATAGGTGTAGAGCAGAACGGAGCGTGCCGGATGGCCCACAAGTCCAAGCGACCCCATGATTTCCGGGATAGGGCTGGGATTTCCATTTTGATCGAATGTCGTATCGGGAATGAGGGTTGGTCCGTAACGTCCCACGCCCTGACCTGCCAGTACGTTACCGGTCAACTGTAGCATGTCCGTCCCGAGCGGTACGGTCATGCCTGCACCGACGCCGCCGCCGAACTGGGTACTTTTATGGGTATGATTCTCGCCTGCAGGCTGAATCAGCCCTCGGAACCAGCGGGCCAGACCAAAGACTTCGTAATGCCCGAAAGACGTATCGACAGCCGTCTTGAGAACGATGTCAGGCGCAGGGTTGTAGCTGTACTGCGTATTGGGATTCAGCAGTACACCGCCTGCATTGGAGTAGAAGACGCGCGGTCCGGCCACGCGACCATAGCTTGCGGGAAGGATGCCGCCTGAACTGAGGGAGTCTGAAAAAGCCACGGTTGCCTGCGGGTCTTCAATGGACAGCGCCAGCCAGTACTTCTTATCCCAGTCCTTGGCGATCCGGATCTGGGGAACACGGGTGAAGGTGATGCCCGGGATCTGGTTGTTATCCGTAACGGCCGGAAGCTGTTCCTGACGGGGAATGACACCCTTGGCGTAGTTTGTCGTCAGGCTCCATGCCTGTCCCATGAGGACGTGCAAGCCCCAGTCTTTCTGGGTGAAGGTGAAATAGCCCTGACGCAGCCTGGGTGTATAACCGTTGATCTGCACACTGTTCGTCGTACCTCCGGAACCACCGAAATCTGCTTCAACATAGGCCTGAAGGCGGACGGCTTTGGTTGGATTTGCTTCCAGGAGTGTGGAAAAACGTGTGAGCTGCGCCGAGAAACGCTCTTCGCTCAGTCCGTGATTGGGGCTGTTGGCATAAGGAAAACCGTTCCACGCCGTCGCCGGGCCGCTGGTCAGGTTTGAACTCCTCCAGATATTGGAGAAGTCAATGAAGCCGCCGAGGCGAACGGTCAGATTGCCAATCTGGAACACAGGGGGAAGATGATCCACTTCCGTCTGTGTAATCGCGAGCGGGCTTGATGACGTCAGATCGATTGACGTCCTGTGGGCTTCATTATGCTGGTTTCCCAGCCACTGGAACAGGGGAGAAGGTGTCTGATGTGTGACGGCAGGGGCAGACGCAACAGCCGGCGCAGCGGCACCTGTCACACCAGATGGAGCGAAACCTGCTGTCGAAACTGGCATGATCCCGGGTGTTGGAGCGGTACGTGCCCCCCCTACGCGGGCT
This sequence comes from Gluconobacter sp. DsW_056, assembly GCF_002153595.1. NCBI lineage: Bacteria > Pseudomonadati > Pseudomonadota > Alphaproteobacteria > Acetobacterales > Acetobacteraceae > Gluconobacter > Gluconobacter sp. DsW_056. Next base: position 68,335 of record NZ_JOPF01000015.1, on the reverse strand, counting down.
TCTTCGATCCTCCCCGCTGTTGCTGTGTGGGCCGCGGGAGGTGTTTTTGTGGTGCCGGAATGTGCCGTGCGTGAAGGGGCTTTGGCGTGTCGACGCTCCTCGATAGCCTGCAACCGGCCTTCCAACATACGCATTTCGGCTTTGATGGCTGCCAGTTCCTGATCATCAGTGCTTTGGGCAATTGCCGTCGCAGGACTCCCGATAAAAATGACGGCACCCAATAGCAGTCTGCACCGTCTGGGCAGGTGTTGCCCTACGATCCTCAGGCCACCAAAAGGAGACACACTCGGTCCTTTCCTAAATTCAACCGCGCCCTAGCGTCCGCTCCTCGCAAGAGCTATCGGCGGAGACCATCGCAAAGAATACTTACGCGGTTGTGGAAGTTTAAATATTGATTTGGGTCAATATATCAATATTTTTTGGAAATTATGGACCGTTTTATGGCTTGCTCTTCAGTATGGCCTGCGGAGACCCTGGCTGGTGGGTCTGCGCGTGCCGGGACGTGAGCAGCGTGTCGACGTTGCAGATGCCGTGATTTACATCACCATGAGATGAGACATGCTACGCCGAAACGCTCAGCAGTAGTTTTCAGGAAGGATTTTGAAAAACCACAGAAAATAACAGCCTATTTTTTGACAACGGGTTGCCGTGTAGCCCTGAGGTGGCTGACAAATTGATCATCAACTTCAAGGTGCCCTTTGACCAGATGAGCAGGTGTGAGCGCCAGCCAGTTGTTGAGTGAAATATCCTTATATTGGCCCGTATGGAAAACGTTGATAACCTTGACGGGCTCATCGCCAATATTTTCAATATAATGGGCTAGAGTTCTTGGCACATAACCAACATCTCCCGGAACAAAATCAAATGTTCTTGCGTTATCGACAGCATCAAACACAGTCATTCGAGCTTTTCCGGAAATATAATATTGTAGTTCATCCGCATCAGGGTGCCAGTGAACTTCGCGCATTCCACCGGGCTCTAGATCAATAATCAAGGCAGCCAGTGTTGTTACGCTAAAATTGCGCGAATCAATAACCTGCGTGGCTCCTCCCGGATAGGAGGTAGGTGGTGTTGCGGAAGCACGGAAAACATATTTGTCTGTAAAAGTTACGGCACCCAGATCCTGACGGACCTGCTCCAGCGGCGGGGGAACGGGCTGACGAAAAATATACTTCTCGTGCGCCGGTATATTGGCAAATGCAGCTTCCGGAACACCAAAATTTTTCGCAAGAACTTCACGAGGGATATGAGCAAATAATTCGGTTACCAAGAGTGTCTGATTTTCCGAAAAGTTACCATCGTTGAAGACAAGTACAAACTCGGTACCTTCTTCCAGCCCTTGAATGGCATGTGGAAAGCCGGCTGGTGCAAACCACAGATCACCCGGCTCTAGGTCTTCGATCAGTGTCTGACGTTGATCATCCATCAGATAAAAGCGAACTTTCCCTTTGAGAACGTAAGCCCATTCTGCCTCTTTGTGCCAATGCATTTCACGCACGACCCCAGGGGGGAGGCGCATATTGACGATTGCGAGTTCTTTCAGCGCTCCCATTTCGCGACAGGTCACTTCCCTTGCCCATCCACCATCTTCAAGGCGGTTATGAGCCATCGCAAAAGGAAATTTCAGATTGGGGATCCCGCCCTTATCTGTCGTCGGGGGAAGAAAAATATCCGGGTTCTGCAGTTCAATTTCCGGATTTCGGGGGCCAACGATATCAGCTCCCTTAGAGCCCAGAATTGGCTGTTTCAAATTTTCCATCTGTAAGAACCTTGATTTGAAGGAATGTTACGAAAAAAATGATATATTTATTTAGACGAATGTGGCGCCAGTTCTTGGGTCTGTATTTAAATGTGTTTTCTTTGAAAAGATAGTAATTAACACAATAGAAGTAATGGTTATTATCAATGATGTATTATTACCTATATATTTATCACAAAAAAATCCAAGAGCGCCGCCACTGGCAAAACCAAACAGAACAAAGAAAAATATTCCTGCCCACATCAAATTGGACTCTCCATTAATTCCACCTTTTTTGAAAAAACTTTGAGCCATAAAATTAAAAGCCATTTGCACAACAAAAGTAACGGCAACATTTCCATAAAGCATTCCGTGGTCTTTGTGGAATGCGTTCCCCTGCATTCCTGCAACGAAACTGACAGCTACAGCTAAGAAAGCTAATGGGACTGTGTTTGAAAATGCAAAAACTGTAATAATAAATAGTAAAATACATTCAGACCATAAGACAATATTCGAGAAATTTCGTCCCTCTCTCATAAGCACCGTCATCAGTACGCCGCATAAGGCAGATCCCAAGCCGAATGCGATAATGGAGCTAAAGGCAAACCAGAATGCGACCCAGTCTCCCTGCACCAGGCGGTAACCAACCTGTATGACATTACCGGATTGGACGGTGGCGAAGGTTTGGGCATGAAAGAAGGTCCATGCGTTCATCAGCCCTGCACAGAATGCGAGACTGAAACCAATTTTTCTCTCCTCCATAAGAGGAAATATATTTTTCTGATCAGGAGTTTTATTATATAAATCTATCATTTTAACTCCTTTTTAAAATAAAAAGAAAATACGTCCGTTTGCAATGTTAAGTTAAAAAACTATTAATTATCATAAATATTATGCATATTCCTTATTATGATTTTTGGAAAACGTTATCAACACTGATAAGTTTCTTCTGGTGTGTCTAATATTCTGATTTGATTTATATCAGGACTTGATAAAAGGCTGGAACGATCAGGGTGAGTCCGATCCCCATGTTCAAAAATCATCAGTATGATCCACAAAGTTGATGACCTTCAGCAGGCTGCGGTCATCAACTTTGCTTTTTGGGGATTTGAAAAATATTTCTAAATTTGTGTAATAAAGTCGTTATTTGTTCTTGTTTTTCTTGTTCTTTGAGCGTTTTTCTTTGGCTGCTTTCTGAGATGGAGCAGATGTTCCACCCTTGGCGCGTTCAATGACGAACTTTGCGTAATCGTCCATATCGCCGTCGAAAGGCACGATCTGGTTGTCCGCAGCCAGCCAGAGACGGTCCGCGACCAGTTCCATGAGCGAACGGTCATGAGTGATGAGAATGACTGCCCCTTCGTAATTGTTCAGTGCATCCAGGAGGGCGCGGCGGCTGTCGATGTCCAGATGGTTGGTTGGCTCATCAAGGATCAGCAGGTGCGGTGCAGCCATGGCCACCATGTTCAGCAGCAGGCGGGCACGCTCACCACCTGAGAGGGCTTCGACCTTGGTGCCCTGTTTTTCGAAATGAATGCCGAACTGTGCAAGACGGGAGCGGTGGGACTGGTCACTGTCCACCGGACGCGCCTCACGCATGATGTCCAGTGGGGTCTGCTCCGGATCGAGTGCTTCGATCTGGTGCTGATGGAACCAGCCGACTTCAATGCGAGGGGAACGGGAGACGTCTCCTGAACGGACTTCGAGAGCGCCTGCGATCATTTTCGCGAAAGTGGATTTGCCGGCGCCGTTGACGCCCAGCAGGCCGATACGGTCGTCCACGTCCAGTCTGAGGTTCAGGTCGCGCAGAATGGCCGGATCGTCTGCGTAGCCCACTTCGACGTTTTCCAGCCGGATCAGTGGGGGAGCGAGTGGACGGGCAGGAGAAGGGAGAAGAAATGGTGAGACGGAGGCTTCAATCGTCGTTTCGATCGGGGCCAGCTTGGCAAGGCGCTTGACGCGACTCTGGGCCTGCGCGGCTTTGGCGGCGGAGGCCTTGAACCGGTCCACGAAGGACTGGAGATGCGCGCGCTCGGCTTCCTGCTTGGCGCGGGTGGCGCTTTGCAGGCGGATTTTCTCGGCGCGCTGGCGCTCGAAATCGTCATAGCCGCCGGTGTAGAGTTCCAGCTTGCCTTCCGTGACGTGCAGCGTGAAATCCACGGAATTGTTCAGCAGTTCGCGGTCATGGCTGATGATAAGAGCGGAATGGGGATAGCGTGCGAGGCGCGCTTCCAGCCACAGGGCGCCTTCGAGATCGAGATAGTTCGTCGGCTCATCGAGCAGCAGCAGGTCGGGCTCGGCAAACAGCGCGGCAGCCAGGGCCACACGCATCCGCCAGCCGCCGGAGAACTCTGCCATTGGACGGTCGAGATCTGCCGTGGAGAAGCCCAGACCATTCAGGATTTCCGCCGCGCGGGAGGGCGCGCTGTCTGCGTCGATTTCGATCAGGCGCATCCAGATATCGCCCATCCGCTCCGGATCAGCCGTTTCCAGTTCGGCCATGAGTGCTGCGCGTTCCGTATCGGCTGCGAGGATCGTATCAATCAGGCTGATGGGAGTGGCAGGGTGTTCCTGATCCACAGTCGCAACACGGGCCGCGCGGGGGATGACGATATCACCGGAATCTGGCTGGAGCTCACCCTTGATCAGTTTGAAAAGCGTGGATTTTCCGACGCCGTTTCTGCCAACCAGCGACACCTTGGAGGGATTGGGAAGGTTCGCGCTTGCACGATTGAAGAACTGTCGTCCCCAGGCGTTGAAGACAAGGTTTTCGATCTGAAGCATGGGGCAGAATGGTCCGGTGGCGGGTAAAACGGGAGAGCCACGTCTATAGCAGTTTTCCCGCCCCGGACAGGGACGAGGCAGATCTTTTCCGCCTCGTTTAGCTGGTTAGTGGGTGTGAGAGGCGAGCCAGTCGTGGATCTGGCTCTGGGCGGCCTGAACGGCTTCCTTGCGGGCGGAAACGGCGTTGACCGCATGGGCCGTCGCGATTTTCGCACCGGTTGTTATGGTGGAAGACGGGTCTTTCTGAAGTTCGGCGAGGATGTCCGGGTTGTTGGAATGAGCCGCGATGGCAGGGAGGAATCCGTCCTGTGACCAGGGTGCGAGATGCGTGCGGATTTCGGCCTCGTGCTGGCGGACGAGCTTCCAGACGAGGTCCGGATTTTCGCTGGCGGATGCGATGGACGACAACGCCATGGAGATACGACCGTTCGGGATGGCCCCGCTATAGGCCAGTTCGACGTTGCGGCGGATCAGATCAGGGGCCGTGGCGTTGGCGAGGGCCTGGAACAGGCGCAGTTTGAGCTCAGTGGCCTGCGTGTCACGGACTTTCTTGGCCATGATATCGTAGGTCGCGGCGTCGGCATGTTTCATTGCCAGTGCCGAGACCGTTCCCACCAGATCGGGGCGCAGGGAAGCCGGGTTCTTCAGCCATGCTGCGAAACGACGCTTTGCTTCTGCAAGAACGGCCGGATCGTTGAAATCTCCCAGAGCAGAAATCACGGACGGACGCAGCATAGTGTCCAGCACGCTTTCATGCGGCTTCTGATCCCAGCCCAGACGCTTCAGAACGGGAGCCAGACGGCTGCGGGCATAGGCCTGGAATGCGGCGCGGTCCGGGCTTCCGATTTCATAGGTGTCAAGCGTTTCCAGCTTGCCGATGATTTCCTCAAGTGTGGCGATATCGTGCTCATGCGCGGCTGTCAGGCGGTCCACGAGGTCAAAATAGGACGACAGGTTTCCATGGCCGGCACGGAACTGGGCGAACTGATCGCCAAGGATATTGGCGCGGTCCACGGGGGCAAATTTTGAAATCGAAGCGGCAATGGGTGCGAAAGCAATGTCGTCGTAATGCACGCGGTAATAGCCGCTCTCGCCCAGATCGAGCTTGAGGGGGGCATCGCAGCGGGGCAGCGTGAAAGTCACGGGCTCTGCGCCGAGGACGAGCTTTCTGGTTTCAAGTCCCGGACCGCCCGCAACGACGGGAATGTTCCAGGTCAGGGCTTTCGCATTCGGGTCGTGGATCGTGAAGCGGCTCTGCGTCAGGGTGTATGTCGTCTGGCCGTTCTGGCAGACCGCCGCGACATTGACCTGCGGGATGCCGGGCTGTTCGGTGAAGCTGCGTGCCACCTTGCCGACATCCTGCCCTGAGGCCTGTGACAGTGCATTCCACAGATCCTGACTGGTGGCGCTGCCAAACGCATGGGCTTTCATGTAGGCGCGCATTCCGTCACGGAAATGGTCTTCGCCCAGCCAGCCTTCCATCATGCGGATGACAAGTTCACCCTTGCCGTAGCTGATACCGTCAAACGCCGAATTGGCTTCGCTCACATTGTGAATGGTCTGCTGGATCGGATGGGTGGTGGACAGTGCATCCGTCGCCATCGTGCTTTCGCGGGTTTCATGCTGACGCGGCCAGATGTCCCACTCCGGGTTCATCTTGTCCGTCGCCTTGATTTCCATCCAGGATGCAAAGCCTTCGTTCAGCCAGATATTGTCCCACCAGCCCATGGTCACCAGATCGCCGGACCATTGGTGCGCCATTTCATGCGCGACAACTTCATAGATCAGTTCGCGGGTGCGGGGCGTGCTGTTCTTCGGATCGAACAACAGGACATTGTCGATATAGGTCAGCGCCCCCCAGTTCTCCATCGCGCCTGCCTGATAATTGCCGGGGATGGCCAGCATGTCCATTTTCGGCAGCGGGTACTTGATACCGAAATAGTCGTTGTAATAGGGCAGGATCTTTTCGGCAGCTCCCAAGGCATAGGTGCCCTGGTTCTCAAGGCCGCTCGGTGCGAAAACGCGGAGAGGGGTGCCATCTGCCTTGCCATCGACGGAGGCCATGTCGCCCGCCACCAGCGCCAGAAGATAGCTCGACATGCGCGGCGTCGGGGTGAAGGAGACGCGTTTTGTCTTCTCATCCTGCTGTGTCGTGCCGATGATCGGCATGTTGCTCACGGCTGCGTATTCAAAAGGAAGCGTCACGTTTAGCTGGTAGGTCGCCTTGAAGGCCGGCTCGTCCCAGCCTGGGAACATCCGGCGCGCATCCGCGACTTCGAACTGCGTAACCAGCATCCGCTGCGGCTTGCCTTTGGGGTCCGTGTAGTCGTCGACGTAGATGCCGTTGGGCGTTTTGAGGATCGGCCCGGAATACTTGATCGCCAGAGTGTGCATCCCTGCCGGAACGGGGGCCGGGAAATGCAGTGTGACCGTTTCCGCGGCGTCATCCTGATGGATGACGGCTTTCTGGGAGTTGTCGAGCAGGGCGCTCGCGAGCTTGAGACCCGCCTGATTGAGCGTGATATCGGCAGTCGGAGTCTGAACTTCGATCCGGATGATTTCATCACCCTGAAGGGTCAGATGTTCCATGTCGGTTGTCAGGTCGATGACGTAATCCGTTGGTACAACGGTTTTGGGAAGCTGTCCCGGTGTTGTGGCGAAGGAAAAGGTTCCTTCGGCCTGCGCCGGAAGCGCAAAGGGCAGCCCTGCAAGAAGGGTCGTGAGAACCAGAAGGCGACGCATGATATGCAGCTCCCTAAATCAGCCGGATGGAAGGACGGATCGGGGCCGTCCGTTTTTGTTACAGTCACGGTGGCATACACCTGTCATGCTGGAAAGTGGCGTCCCCTTAAAACCTTGTCATTTGCCTGGAGGCTGTATCTCTTGACAGACCGGGCGCTGAGGGGCTTTTTTGTCTGTCTGAAGGCAATGGATTCTGCCTGACCGTCTGTGGTCGAACCGCTTCATCCGGAAGCTGATGATTCCTGTTTAATGTCCTTAGGGGACAAGACAGGAGACCTGCGTCCGCCATGAACGACGTTCGAAATCAATTCCGTTTTTCCAGTGTTCTCGACTACTGCCGGATGGCCGCTGTCCTAGTGATGCTGTCAGTCTGCATCGGCAGTGTCTGCGCTCTGTTTCTGTGGCTTCTGGATGTTGTTACTGCCTGCAGGACCGCTCATCCGGGACTGCTGTTCGGCCTGCCTCTGGCGGGCGTGGCTGTCGGACTGTGGTATTTCTGGTTCGGACGTGATGTGGAGGGTGGGGCGAACCTGATCGTGGATGAAATCCACGAGCCGGGCGCCGGAGTTCAACTTCGGATGGCGCCTTTCGTGCTCATTGCTACTGTTGTGAGCCATCTTTTCGGAGCCTCTGTTGGGCGGGAAGGGACAGCCATACAGGTTGGAGGCAGTCTGGCCAGTGCGACTGCGCGACTGTTCAGGCTTCGTCCTTCAGAAACCTGTGCCCTGCTCACCTGCGGCATTGCTGCCGGCTTTGGTTCCGTATTCGGAACCCCAGTTGCAGGAGCGGTTTTCGCTCTTGAAGTTCTGACACTCGGTCGGCTTGACTACCGCTTCCTTCTGCCCGCGGCTACGGCATCCATTATTGCAGACTGGTCCTGTCGCGCCTGGGGTGTGCACCATGTTTTTTATCCCCTGATGTTTCAGGGAACAGTGATGGCCGACGGCACGCTATGGCATGTCAATCCCGTGCTGGCTGCGAAGGTTGCCGGTGCGGCAGTAGTCTTTGGTCTGCTGAGCTGGATCTTTGCCGAAAGTGTGCACCGTCTGGCAGCAGTGATGAAAACAGTCTGTCCGAGAACATGGCTGCGACCAGCCATTGGCGGGATTGCGACCATTCTTCTGGTCATGGTGGTTGGAAACAGGGATTATCTTGGGTTGGGGGTTCTTCCGGCAGAACCCGGCGGAGCGTCCATTGTCAGTTTTTTCGGACCTACATTCTATCCGTGGTCCTGGCTCTGGAAGCTGGTGTTTACGGTCGTCGTTCTGGCGAGCGGCTTCAAGGGCGGGGAGGTGACGCCGTTGTTCTTTCTGGGGGCTGCGGCGGGCAATGTTCTGGCCCATGCATTGCATGTGCCGGTGGACCTGTTCGCTGCCGTGGGCTTTGTGTCGGTCTTTGCCGGAGCTGCGAACACACCTTTGGCCTGTACCCTCATGGGCGTGGAGCTGTTTGGCGCCGCGGATATCGTCTATTTCGCGATCGGATGTTTCGTGGCCTGCGTCTGTTCGGGCAAAACCGGGATTTACCTCTCGCAGCGGGTCGGGACCATGACGCTGCGGGAGGCACGGAGCAGGATCAGAAACTGATTGTGGTCTGCGGGTCTATACTTTCCGTGAGCGCTGCGTGAGGGCCATGACAAGGGCTGCGATCCATCCGATGATCATCCAGCCCAGCAGGACCGTTATTATCGCAATTTTTCGCTGATCGACAGTATCGCGTCTGTAGGCGATCAGCATTGGAAGAAAATAAAAAACCAGACCAAGACCTGCGAGAACAGGGAGCAGCACACTGGATTTCGTGGATCTGAGCGAGGGAGAGAAAGCCGTGTCCGTTTCTGGTGGTCGAGCCAGTGCGGATGATGAAGACGTCGGGTTCCCTGTTTCGGGGACTGTGGGAGGCAACGCTTGCGCCTGAGAAGCAGTGCTCGGGTCCTGAGATTTTCTGACCGAAGCAGCCTGTTCCGGCGTTATGTAGCCGCTCTGGACAAGAAACGCCGAAAGGGCCTCTGGAAACGGAAGCAGCTCTTTTTCTTTGATCGAACAGCCATGACCGTTCTGTTTTTCTGCGGCGGGTTTAAGGTCACAAAGGGAAAGACCAAATCCAGACTCTTTCGTGGATTGTGCATGAGCCAGCATATCGCGCCAGCCTTCGGGGAATTTGCCCAGATTGGCCATGGTCGCGACCTCATAGGCCAGAAAGCCGTTAGGCTCGAAACGGCCGGAGCGGGTCCAGTTACGGCGCCTGTCTGCAAGATCTTTTGCAAGATAGTCCCGATAAACGGGATCACGCGTCACGTTCTCCAGAACACCATCGTGATAGCGCGAAATTACAACAGGCGCTTCTGAGCCGGCATGGGATGCAAAAGCATAGAGAAAGGACTGGTCGGAAGTCAGGATTTCCTGCTGTCCATTTCCCACAAGATCCACGACCTCCGGTTCGCCATCGCCGTCCATCCCCCCCAGTTCGAGATGCTGCCAGTGTCCGTTGGAACGCAGATCAAAAATGGAGGTGAGAGAGCAGCAATGCGCGCCCCCCGTATAGGCGGAGACCATGACTTGGGGAAACGGTGAAGACGCGTCGAGCTGCCGGAAGGACATCCTGAGTTGCGCCATGCCGTCATCTTCCGTCCCGTAGGGCGTCAGGGGAAAAGAAGATGCATGAGCCTGTGTGTTGCCGGGCGTGCGCAGGGTCAGGAATGCCATGCTGCAGGGAGATGTCGGGCTGGAATCCGCATCGGTCCAGACGATCGGCACAGTGCATCGTGTCGTATGTCTGACATCCAGCTCTGCGACAATTCCGTGCGTGGAAAGGGCAGCGTGAGCTCCCTTTTCCAGTTCGGCATGCGCAAGGGGAGGGAGCGCAGGTGGCGCAGCTTCCGCTCGGGGTAAAATTCCGGTTAAGGCGGCCCCCATCAGGGCGCTTGCGAACAGGCGGACGGTCATGGTGGCAGGTCGTTTCCTTGTCGTATTGTGCAATGTTTGGTTATCCCTCAGCCAGACAGTCCTGAAGTATTGCCAGTAACGTTCTCAAACAGTTGCAGTTTTTCGCAGACATTCTCTCAACAGCAAGGAAACGTGATCAGTCACAAAAGAAATAACAAGAACCTGTTGCTGAAAATAGCCTTCTGAATCCGGTTTAGGGCGTCTGGATGGTTCTCCATTCCGGAAGGGAGGCGGTAAAGATGTCGATCAGAACAGAAATACTCAGGTTGCTGGGGGCAGTCACATCAGCCTCCTCCCGTTTCCCGGGGGCGTCGGCAGTGGGAGCACATTCGCGAAGCTGCTGGGCGGATGAAAACCCCATTCGGGCAGATCTGTTTGGACTGGACCGGATGCGTGCGCATGCTTGCAGTCTGGCAGTTTCCCATGCCCGGACCATTTTTGGCACTCATGGCAGCCCGCTGATTGCCCGTCTGAACGACAATGCGCGGGTGTTGCAGGATATCAATATCGTTCTGTCCCACGCCTCGGAGCAGGGAAAGCAGCTGACGCCAGCGGCTGAATGGCTGATCGACAACTATTATCTGATGGATATGCAGATCCAGACCATCAAGGTCGAACTGCCTGTCGGATATTACCGTGATCTTCCAAAACTGGTGGATGGTGCATTTTCCGGCCTGCCTCGCGTGTTTGAAATCGCCTGGGCGCTGGTGGCGCATACTGACAGTCATATCAGCACGGAAACGATCCGGGAGTTTCTCGAGACCTATCAGCAGACCCAGCCTCTTCTGATCCGGGAACTCTGGGCGGTCCCGATCAATATGCGCATCGTCCTGATCGAAAATCTGCGGCGCATTTCACAAAAGATCAGTGATGACCTGAAGGCACGGGAGAAGGCCGACACTCTTGTTGATGCACTGACGGAAAACGGGGGTGCCAATGGCCCACAGACCATGCAGGTTCTCGCCAGGGTCGAGACCCCCATGCTCTCCCGCGCTTTTCTCGTTCAGTTTGCCCATCGCCTGCGCGGGCATGATCCACAGAAAGACCCCGCTTTTCTGTGGCTTGATGGGGTGCTTCAGGAAAAAGGAACGGATCTCGAAACGATCGTTCATGAGGAGATGCAGGAACAGGGGGCCCTGAACGCGACAATCCGCAACATCATCAACAGTATCAGGCTGATGACGACGACGGACTGGAACGATCTGGTCGAGGATGTCAGCCTCGTCAGCAGGACGCTGGCGGCCCATGGCGAATTTTCCAGGATGGATCTGACAACCCGCCATCTGTACTGCCGGGCTGTCGAAAAGCTTGCGAAAGGATCGCAGTTTTCAGAATGCGACATTGCCAGTTTGGCGGTCGCAAAAGCACAGAACGCACGGATTGAGCAGTCTGCAGAACCGCGGCGCGCGGACCCCGGATATTATCTGATTGCGGAAGGACGCCCGACTCTGGAGAAAGAGCTGGGCTTTCGCGCACCCTTGCGGGTCCAGGTCGGGAGGATCTGCCGACAGCTTGGCATTACCGGATACAGTATTGCCGTAACGCTGCTGACGCTGCTTCTGCTGTCAGGGTTTCTGTCGCTCATGAACGGCTATTTGCCGGGCCGTGCGTTTCTGCTGCTGCTTTTTCTGGGATTTATTCCGGCCTCTGATGCCGTGGTTTCCGGAATGAACCGTTTTCTGATGTGGGCCATTACGGTTTCGGAACTTCCGTCACTGGAACTCAAGCAGGGCATTCCAACGGATCTGCGGACGATGGTCGTAGTGCCGACCCTGCTGACGCATCGTCAGGCCGTTGGAGAAATGGTTGACCGGCTTGAAAAACATTATCTCGCCAGCCGGGACGGGGATATCAGTTTTGCGCTGCTGACGGACTGGACGGACTGGTCTTCCGAACATCGTGCGGGAGACGAGGACCTGCTGGAGCAGGCCGTGCAGGGCATTGCGCGGCTGAACCGTATGTACGGGCGAACTGATGGAGCGGCTGATGGGGCTTCGGAGCGTTTCCTGCTGCTGCATCGCCGCCGGAAATGGTCGGAAGGTGAAGGGAAGTGGATCGGCTGGGAGCGCAAGCGCGGCAAGCTGCATGAGTTGAACCGCCTTCTGCGCGGAGCACAAGACACGAGCTTCATGCTGCTTCCGGGGCAGCGGATTCCAGAAGGCGTACGATATGTCGTGACGCTCGATAGCGACACGCGGCTGCCTTACGAAGTGGTACGGCGCCTGGTCGGTAAACTGGCCCATCCCCTGAACAGGGCGAGCTTCGATCCAGGACGTGGTGCTGTCGTAGAAGGCTATGGGATCCTCCAGCCACGCGTGACGCCCTCTCTGCCCAAGACGCGGAGTAGTACGCTGTTTCAGCGCGTCTTTTCCAGCCCGAATGGTATCGAGCCCTACACGGCCGCTGTTTCGGACCTGTATCAGGACATGTTTTCCGAAGGATCGTTTGCCGGCAAGGGAATTTACGACATTGATGCCTTCGAGGCTGCGCTGGCCGGTCGTGTACCTGAAGGAACGCTGCTGAGTCACGATCTGTTCGAAGGTGTTTTCGCCCGTGCCGGACTTGTGACCGATATCGAAGTCATCGAGGAATTCCCGACGGACTATCTCGTTTCGGCATCCCGCCTGCATAGATGGGCGCGAGGGGACTGGCAGCTTCTGCCATGGATTTTTTCATGGATGGGACGTTTGCCGACGATCGGCATACGCTCGACACCCATGACAGGCATTGCACGCTGGAAAATGCTGGATAACCTGCGGCGCAGTCTGTCCGCACCCATGGCTGTGGCGGCATTGTTCGCAGGATGGATGCTGGGAGGGCATGATGCCTTTGTCTGGACGGCATGTATCGTTGCAACCGTCGCCATTCCAGCCGTTCTTCCTCTACTGATTGACGCGTTTCGCTTCCGGCAGGGGGAGACGCTTGACAGTTACCTTGCCCTGCTCGGAACGGATCTGAAACGGACTGTTCTGACGACCGCGCTCTGTCTGGTGTTTTTGGCCGATCAAGCCTGCCTGATGGGCGATGCGATCGTCCGCACGTTTGCGAGAGTGTTCGTTACCCGAAGGCATCTCCTGCAATGGGTGACAGCGGCGCAGGCCGCCGAGGCGCCGCGTGAAAGTCTGATGGGATACGTACGTCAGATGGGAGGGGCCATCCTCCTCGGTGCTTTCGCATTTGCTCTGATGTCTCTGATGGCACCTCTGGTGTGGCTTGTGATGCTGCCCTTTGCATGTGTCTGGGTGCTGTCGCCGGTCTTCGCGTGGAAGGCGAGCCAATACAGTGTTTCCGCGCGCAGACTTGAGGCAACAGTGGACGAAACAATGGTCCTGCGCCTTCAGGGAAGAAGGACATGGAAATATTTCGAGACCTTCGTCACGGAATCGGATCATTTCCTGCCGCCTGACAACTTTCAGGAAGAGCCCGCCGCCCTCTTGGCGCGCAGAACGTCGCCTACAAATATGGGGCTGTATCTCCTGTGCGTTGTCGCCGCGCATGATTTTGGCTGGATCGGTATGGCCGAGGCTGTGGAGCGGGTACAGGAAACGCTCGCGACGATGGCCCGGCTGCCACGCTACCGGGGACATTTCTACAATTGGTACAGCACGGAAGACCTGTCCGTTCTCACGCCGGTGTATGTCTCGACCGTCGATAGCGGCAATCTGGCAGGGCATCTGATTGCGCTGGGCCGGACCTTTATGGAATGGGAACACAAGGGCCGTTCGCCTGACGGCTGGAGACGGGGCGTGCAGGATGCGCTGGCTCTGGCGCAGGCAGACCTGACCGCAGCTGGCGACGCTTTTCGCTCGGTCAGCATCGCGCAGGATATCCGGTCGCTGTTGCATGAATTGCTGGAGAATGCTGCCGGGCAGATTTTTGTCGAGCAAAGACTGATGGCTCTCGTTGCCCGTGCCGGTGAGGCCGTGCAGTCCCTGAACGGAACGAGAGCACGGAAAGTCAGTGACAGGGATAGCGTTCCGGCAGGAGGAGCGGAAAGTGTCCTGTTCTGGCTGCAGGCTGCCCAGAATGCCATTCGCAGCGACCAGAGAGACGGCGGTGCCGGACTGCAGACAGCCAGACTGCTGAAGGAACTGGCAGAACAGGCCCGGACCATGGCGCTTGATATGGAATTCGGCTTCCTGCGTAACCGTGAGCGCGGTCTGCTTTCGATTGGGTATGTCGTCAATGACGGCGTTCTGGACGATAATTGCTACGATCTTCTGGCGTCTGAAGCGCGCCTCGCCTCATTTTTTGCAATTGCGAAAGGCGATGTTCCTGCCCGGGACTGGTTCCGGCTGGGGCGGCCTGTCGCTGCTGTGGCGCGTGGTGAGGCGCTCGTATCGTGGTCAGGTTCCATGTTCGAATATCTGATGCCATCTTTGGTTATGGCGGCGCCGTTCGACAGTCTGTTGGAAGGAACCAGCCGACAGATCGTCAGACGTCAGATCGAATATGGGCAGGCGCGTGAAACGCCCTGGGGCATCTCGGAATCAGCCTATAATGCCCGGGATCTGGACTATAATTACCAGTACTCCAATTTCGGCGTCCCGGGTCTGGGAATGAAGCGGGGCCTTGCACAGAACCTCGTAATTGCGCCTTATGCGACGGCGCTGGCCGCCATGGTGAATGCCCGCAAGGCCGTGGCGAATTTTGCCCGTCTGGAGGCACTCGGCGCACAGGGAGCATTCGGCTTTTACGAGGCCCTGGACTACACGAAAGAGCGCCTGCGGCCGGGAGAAAATCCTGCGATCATTCGCTCCTACATGGCGCATCATCAGGGTATGTCCATTCTGGCTTTCGCAGATACCATTCTGGATGGGATCATGCGCAGACGGTTTCATGCGGAACCCATGATGGGCGCTGCCGAGCTTCTGCTTCAGGAGCGCGCGCCGATCGGAGGGGCCATAACGCGTCCGCTGAAGGAAGAAAAACTGCTTCCGCCTCCGGCTTCGACGGGACAGGCTCCCGGAGGGCGGCAGGTCATGCTGGATGTGGATGCCCCTCCGGTGACGCATCTTCTCTCCAATGGTCGTTACAGCGTCATGCTGACCGCCGCAGGGTCGGGTTACAGCCGCTGGAACGGGCAGGCGGTAACGCGCTGGCGGGAGGATGGGACGCTCGATAACTGGGGATCTTATGTCTATCTGAGGGATACCGGACGTGGCCGTGTGTGGTCCGCCGGTTTCCAGCCCTGCGGGGTTCCGGCGGATCATTGCAGCGTCGAGTTCCGCGAAGACCGCGCCACCTATCTGCGTCAGGATGGTGAACTGACGACGATGATGGATGTCTTGGTCTCTGCGGAGGATGATGCGGAACTGCGTCGTGTCTCGGTCAGGAATACAGGTCTGGCGACTGTTGAGATCGAAGTGACTTCCTATGTCGAACTGGCGCTCTGCCCGCCGGAGACGGACCTTGCCCATCCCGCTTTCGCCCGGATGTTCGTACAGACGGAATATCTTCCATCGCAGCGCGCCATTATCGCCACGCGCCGTCGCCGCAGTCCGGGGGAGCAGGAAATCTGGGCCGCCTGTCTGGTCGTCGGGGGAGGACCTCTTTCCATAGAAACTGACCGCGCCCGGTTCGTTGGACGGGGCCGTGATCTTCGGGCACCACTCGCGTTGCAGGGAGCTGCGGAACTTTCAGGGAGCACCGGTACGGTTCTGGATGCGGCCTTTGCCTTGCGGTGCAGACTGGCTGTCCCGCCACGGGCCACACGTCGGCTGTCGTTCTGGACGATTGTGGCCTCAACGCGAGCCGCTCTGATGGACAGCATCGAGCGGCATCAGGATGCAGCGGATCTTGACCGCGCCCTGACGCTGGCATGGACGCATGCACAGGTTCAGTTGCGGCATCTCGACATCCGCCCCACTCAGGCTGATCTGTTTCAGAAGCTGGCGGGGTTCCTGCTTTACGCGGGTCCGACGCTGCGGGCCTCTCCTGAGCAGATCAGGCGCGGAGCGGGGCGCCAGACCGATCTGTGGGGGCAGGGCCTGTCGGGCGATCTGCCGATCCTGCTTCTTGTCGTGAGCGAAAGCGAGGACTTTGAGCTTGCCCGCACGGTTCTGAGGGCACAGGAATATTTCCGGATCAAGGCGCTGGCCGTGGATGTGGTCATCCTGAATGAACACCCGACATCGTATGCGCAAGATCTTCAACAGGCACTTGAAACGCTCGTCAGGTCGTCTTCGATGGGAAGCGGTGCCGGGGGTGTTCATCTGCTGCGGGGCAGCCTGATGTCGGGGGGCGTGAAGGAGCTTCTGTTTTCTGCTGCGCGCGTGGTTCTTCCCGGGAAGGGCGGGAGTCTGCAATATCAGATCACCCGGGCGGAAACGATCCGGCTGGACAGGGCAGGTTTGGGGAAGGAAACGTTCTTCCGGCCTTACCGGGCTTCAGGAGAAACTCCAGAACTTCCGGAACTCGAACTTTCAAACGGGTATGGAGGATTCACGGCGGAGGGGACGGAATATGTCGTAATTCTGCGCGGACGTCGCACCACGCCGGCGCCGTGGATCAACGTGATCTCAAATCCACATTTCGGGTTTCAGGTCTCAGCGGAAGGCAGCAGCTATACATGGTCTGAAAACAGCCGTGAGAACCAGCTCACGCCCTGGAGCAACGATCCTGTCAGCAATCCGCCGGGAGAGGCTTTTTATCTGTGCGATGAGGAGAGCCGGGTTTTCTGGTCGCCTCTGGCGGCGGTCTGTTCTGACGAAACGGCGGTCCATGTTGCGTATCACGGGCGCGGTTACAGTCGGTTCGAGCGGGTTGCGGACGGGATTGCCAGTACACTGCTGCAGTATGTGCCACAGGAAGATCCGATCAGGATTTCAAGGCTGCGTCTGGTGAATCAGACCTCCCGCACACGGACTTTGCGCGCGACGGCCTATGTGGAATGGGTTCTCGGGCGCTCCCGGATGTCTGCGGCGCCCTTTGTGTTCTCGGAAACCGATGCTGAAACGGGTGCCGTATTCGCCCGGAATGTATGGGGAGATACGTTCGGCGATCGTGTGGCATTTGCGGATTTCGGCGGGCATCCGGTTTCGGGTATGGATGACCGGACGGCATTTCTGGGACGTTACGGGAGCCTGTCCGCGCCTCGGGCGATTGTTCGAGGTGGTGATCTTGCGGGTTTTGTCGGCGCAGGTGTCGATCCCTGCGCGGCCTTGCAGACGGTCCTCAGTCTGGCGCCGGGTGAAGAGACGGAAATCGTCTTCCTTCTGGGGCAAGGACAGAATGTCGAGCACGCCCGGAAATTGATTGCGCAATACCGGGCCGCGGATCTCGATGTTGTTCTGGAGGAGGTGAAGCAGGGCTGGCGTTCTGTTACGGAAGCCCTTCAGGTTCGCACTCCGGACCGGTCGATGGACATCATGCTCAATGGGTGGCTCCTGTATCAGTCCCTGTCGAGCCGCATCTGGTCGCGGGCCGGATTCTATCAGGCCAGCGGTGCGTATGGGTTCCGCGACCAGCTTCAGGACGGGATGTCGCTTGTAACCTCCGCCCCTGCACTGGTCCGCGAGCATCTGCTGCGCGCCGCGTCGCGGCAGTTTGTAGAAGGCGATGTCCAGCACTGGTGGCTGCCCCAGAAGGGCAACGGCGTGCGGACGCGCATTTCCGACGACTGCGCATGGCTGGCATTTACAGTCGCGCAATATGTGCGTGTCAGCGGGGACCGCAGTGTCCTGGATGAGGAATTATCCTTCCTTGCGGCGCCTGTGCTGGCGAATGACGAGCATGAACGCTTCCTTCAGCCCTCAATGACGGAACAGCGCGCTTCGCTTTACGAACACTGTGCTTTAGCGCTCGACCACAGTCTGACATGGGGGGCTCATGGCCTGCCGCTCATGGGGACTGGCGACTGGAATGACGGGATGAACCGCGTCGGCGAGGCCGGTCGGGGAGAAAGCGTTTGGCTTGGCTGGTTCCTGTCCTCGGCGTTGAAGGCGTTTATCCCTCATGCGGAGGCGCGGGGCGACCAGGCCCGTCTTGAGAAGTGGCATCGTGCGCTTACGGATCTCAAGGCAGGACTTGAAAATGCCTGGGACGGGGAGTGGTACTGCCGGGCCTATTTTGATGACGGGTCGCCGCTGGGCAGTCATCTCAACAGGGAAGGGCGGATTGATGCGATCGCGCAGTCCTGGGCCGTGATTTCCGGGATTGGAGACCCTGAGCGCGCCCGCCTGGCCATGCAGGCAGTGCGGGAGCAGCTCGTGCGGCTTGACGACGGCATTATCATGGTCCTGACGCCGCCCTTTGATAAATCCGAGCCTGACCCAGGCTATATTCGCGGCTACCCGCCCGGCGTTCGGGAAAATGGCGGTCAGTATACCCATGCTGCTCTCTGGACCGTCATGGCGACCGCCCTTCTGGGGGACGGAGCTGCGGCCCATGCAATGTTTGCCACCATCAACCCCGTTCATCATGCCCGGAACGAAGCTGCTGCCGGGCGGTACAGGCTGGAGCCTTATGTGGTGGCGGCGGATGTCTATTCCGCAGCACCCCATGTCGGGCGTGGCGGTTGGTCCTGGTATACGGGCTCGGCAGGATGGATGCAGCGTGTTGGTACTGAGGTCCTGCTGGGTGTGCGGATCGAGGACGGCGAACTGTTTCTCTCGCCCTGCATTCCGCCGGAATGGCCGGGGTTTGACGTGGTGCTCCGCTGGAAAACAGCGACCTACCGGGTTGAGGTGAGAAATCCGGATCAGATCAGCCGGGGCGTGGTGGACGTCTGGGAAAACGGAAGCCACCTCGAAAATGAAGCGCCGGTTGTGCTGAAGGATGACGGAGCGGTGCACCTGATCAAGGCTGTCATGAAAAGAAATTGAAAAATCAGTCAGTTGCGCGGAGCGTCCTGATCCATTAACACCGGGCGCTCCCGGAACTGACCCCGTGAGACCGGGCGTGCGAGACGCTGTTGAAATATTTTCTGTATTTTCCTGTATTGGCCCTGATCTTTTCCACCTCGGCTCTGGCGGAGACATGTCCAGCCCTTTTTGCGGAGGGCCAGCCCCCCGCGATCCTGCGGGAAACCGCGCGGATCGGCACGGTTCAGCTCTGTAATTCCGGTTATGCCGTTCTTGTCTCGGAAGCGAGCAAAGGCCCACTCTGGTCTGCCGAGGACCTGACGGAAGAAAACCTGGAAATTGCAGACCGGACGCGCCGGCAGGGGAGTTTTTCCGCTGATGGGCGTCTTCCTTTCCGTATGCAGGCTACTCTGAACGATTACAGGGCATCGGGTTATGACCGGGGACATATGACGCCCAGCGGAGATGAGGCGGGCCTGAGGGCGCAGCAGGAGTCATTCCTGCTGTCCAACATCATCCCTCAGACAGCGGAGTTGAATCGTGGTCCGTGGGAAGGTGTGGAAAGTGCTGTCAGGGGCTGGGCGCGTCAGGAAGGCGAAATCTTCGTCGTAACCGGGCCGGGTTACGATCCGGATGACGTCCGGACGATCGGGAAGGGCCGTATTCCGGTTCCTGCGGTGACCTGGAAGGCTATTTATGATCCCGCAGTCAACGGCACAGGGGCGTATGTGTGTCTGAATACACACCGTCCGACCTGTCGCATTACGAGCGTGGCGCTGCTGACGCAGTTGGTAAATATTGATCCTTTCCCGGCACTTCCGTCCAGCATCAAGGATCATGTGAGTGCCATGCCACCAATCAGGGAAACGCCTGAAGCGCTTTCGAAACAGCCACAGGCTCGTGAACTGTTGCGGGAATGGGGCTCCAAAGCCGCACAGAAGGCTCTCAAGGCGCTCATAAAAGCACTTGTGCCCTGAGGAATGCGATACAGGCCGATAGAAGGCTGATGGCGCATCTTATACTTTATGTGTCTTATGCTGTTACTATGAAAGTTTTATGAAAAGCAGAAACGTCATAACTAAAAATTTATTAAATGGATTAAGGCAGGAGGCAGAATAACGGAATCCGGGATTTATGTTTCATTTTGACCCCTCCTCGGCTGTATCGCTTGTCGCGTTATGCCTCTGCTTCGTTCTGGTCTGTGTGTTTGAATTTGCCAATGGCTTTCATGACACGGCCAATGCTGTTGCAACTGTCATCTATACCAATTCGCTGAAGCCGACCGTCGCGGTCGTCTGGTCCGGATTGATGAATCTTCTGGGCGTAATTCTGGGCGGCATTTCCGTCGCTTACGCGCTGGTGGAACTTCTTCCGCCGGATGTGCTTTCGCCGCCGAGCGGTAATCCGGCTGTCCCTATGCTGGTTGCTCTTTTCGGCACGGCTCTTGCCTGGAACCTGATGACATGGTGGTTCGGGATCCCGAACTCTTCCTCCCATTGCGTTATCGGCTCGCTGGTCGGCATTGCCATTGGTGACTCCTTCGTTCACGCCCGTGAACTGGGGCACAGCGTGGACTGGAGCCAGATCTGGAAGGTGCTCCGTGCTCTGGCCGTGTCGCCTCTGTTGGGTTTTGTAGGCGCGCTTTTGCTGTATTTCCTCATCCGTTCGCTCGTGAAGATGCCGGAAATGTATAAGGCGCCGATGCCTGATCAGAAACCGAACCCGATCGTACGCGGTGTTCTGGTTCTGACCTGCACGCTCGTCAGCTTCTCGCATGGCAGCAACGACGGTCAGAAGAGCATCGGCCTGATCATGCTGACGATTATCGGCATCATGCCCGCGACTTTCGCACTGAATCCGGCCGCTCCTGTCAGCATTCAGCAGATCCGTCAGGACGCACAGCAGGCGCTCCCGCTGGTGACGCAGTATGACCGGTATTCTTTCAAGGAAGATGCCATCGCATCAATCAACCGCCTTTCGCAGACGGACGGCCCTTCAGAGGTACCGGCTGAACTGCGTGGCGATGTGTATCAGGTTCTGTCCGGCCTGCGGTCCGTTGCCGCAAATCCCGCTGCTTCCGATGCCGAGAAAAAGCAGGCTTCCCGCCTTGCATCCGAACTGCGGCCGACTGTTGAATACGCTCCCGGCTGGGTACGTCTTCTGAGTGCGCTCTGCCTCGGCATCGGAACGATGGTCGGCTACAAGCGCATCGTCCGGACGCTGGGTGAAGGCATTGGAACGACGCATCTGACGCCGGCACAGGGTGCGGCTTCGGAAGTCGTGGGGGCGGGCCTCATTATGACGGCAGGTTATACTGGCCTTCCGGTTTCCACGACGCATATCATCACATCCGGCGTGGCCGGAACGATGGTGGCTGCGGGCTCTGGCATTAACAAAAAGATGCTGAGCAAGATCGTGATGGCCTGGCTGCTGACGCTGCCCGTGACGGTCTGTGTTGCGGCGACGGTATTCTACCTTCTCGCCTGAGATATCTTTATCAGAGGCCGGAGCGTGTTCACGCTTTGGCCAAGACGACAAAGGGACGCGGTGTCATCGCGTCCCTTTGTCGTTTCAGGAGTGCTGTTTTACAGCACCCGTTCCGGCATCGAGAAACAGGGGCTCCGGTCTGGGTGCGTGACTGAAATCGAACAGGTCCTCGAGAGAATTGGCATCCGCATCGAAAGAGCCTTTGCCCAGTCTGTCGCCCTGAAGCCAGTTGTCTTCGATGAAGCGGGGGATGGAGGACTGGGTCAGGAAAACATGGCTGACATAATTCGTCCGTGCCCAGGGTGACAGCACCAGAAGGGGGATCCGTGTCCCCGGTCCGCACCGGCCGTTCACTTCAGAGCCGCCCACACCTTTCGGACGCGCTGCGGTTCCGCAATGTCCCGGTCGGTCCAGCTGATCGACTTCGGGATCGGCGGACCCATGACGGGGAGGGACGAAGGCGTGATCGTACCACCCGTCTGAATCGTCATAAGCAATGAAAATGGCGGTATCGCGCCATTCCGGGCGGGTCTGGATAAAATTGACGAGTTCAACTACGCCCTTCTGTTCATCCAGCGGGTCCGAATACCCCGCATGGGCGTCCTGCCAGGCGGGCATTTTTACAAAAGAAACGGCGGGGAGGTTTCCTGCTTTTGTCGCAGCAAAGAAGTCCTGAAGATCGTATTCGTGGTTGGCGGGGTCCGGCTGGCCGTTGTCCGGGCGCAGGCTGCGTCCGATGGCGGCTGTGGAAGACGGCCGTGCATGTGTCGGATTGGCCGTGCTGGCGTAATACTGGAACCAGTTATGATGGGGGATGTAGTCCGCCACGGTCTGGCTGACGGTCGGGGAGAGCGTCTGGCGCTGGCATCCTGTCGAGCCATCGGGATTGTGGATTGAAAGGTTGAATCCCCCCATGAAGCCACCCCAGGTGATTCCATGTCTGTTGAGCAGATCCCCGATATTCGGCCCGGTCATCCGTACCTGATTGTTGGGCGTGGAGCAGACGTCGTCTGCGGGATCAATGTCATTGATCATGGTCCAACCGCCCTGTCCGTCTCCGACATAAGGCGATGCGGCATGCAGTGTTGAAGGCTTCTGGGTCGTGGTTTTGATCTGCAGACCGTTGGTTTGGCCGGAAACCACTTCCAGTGCGCCGGGCGTGGAGGGGCCGTATGTGTCTGTATAGGTCGCATCGCTCATGGCGAAACGTTGTGCATAGCGCCATAGCGCCGTGACGGTGTTGCCGTCGAAATAGCCCATGACCTCCCCTCTGGTGCCAAACGCACCGACGCCGCCGGGCAGTGCTCGTCCGGTATAGCGTGGGAACAGGTCGGACCTTCCGTGGTCATAGGCCCGCTGTTCTGCCGTGTAGCCATGGTTCTGGTCGGCGGTTGCGGCCTGTGTGCGATCCAGCCGGAAGGGCAGGGAGGCGTCCCGGCCATTGGCCAGGATCGTGTTGGGATTGTGCCTCAGCAGGTCTGCCGTAGCGAGCGTATCGACACGCGGTGTGTCTGCTGACGGATGGAATTCGGGCTCGCCGGCGAGGTTGGCAGCCTTCGGATATGTTCCGAAGTAGTGATCGAACGAGACATTCTCCTGATAGATCACCACCAGATGTTTGATCGGGGTTCTGGTCGGAGGGGCCGTATCGGCTGCGTGAGCGGCGAGCGGCCACATCAGACACAGACCGATCGCCGCAACAGGAAGACGCAAAGGGAGGTTCGTCATCAAAGTGGTCCGCCGCTGAGAAATCCGGAATTCGGAGCTTTCCTAGCGGCAACACCGACTTCCGATGAAGAAATTTATTTGAAGATCAAGGCCCTGAGTTGAGACGTTTCGTCTCAGACCCCGGCGATCTGCAGAGCCAGCTGGGCCATGCGGATGGCCCCTTCGCGGCTCATTGCACCACAGATGAAGCGGGCAGGATGGGCAAATACGGCGTCGGAAACGCCAGAGACGGAAGCCAGCGTGTCCCGCTCCAGGCCGCCCCAGGCTTCCGGCAAGGAGACGCGCTGCCCAAAATCGCCACGCACAGGCGGAACGGCCTTGACGTTCCACTGCTCCGGCCCTGCCGGAGAGACGACATACACCACCGGCAGGTCACGCTCGAAAATGACCTTTTCCGTCGGCATGCCCGTTTCCATGACGAGAATGCGCTTGTCTTCGGCGCTCTCATACGCCGCGATCACGCGGTTCGTCGCTTTGAGGCTGGCACGGATGCGGTCCACGACATTGATCAGATGCGAGGCGACCGCTGTGGCGGCATTGGCGAAACCGAGGGATTCCCGTGCGCGGGCTTCTTGGCGTCCGTAAAGCTCAGCCGTATCCCATGGTGGGCTGCACGCCGAGACGATGTCCGCCAGCGAGAGCTTGCCCATCTTGACCACACCATTGTCATCCTGGTCGATCGGCAGGATCAGGGACTTGTCGAGGCTCTGCCAGATCAGATCCACGGTGGCGTCATCGGCCGCCGTGTTCAGGATGTTGCGAATGGCCGCGTGACCATAATCCTTCCATAGGAGACCAGCTGCGCTGTAGGGGGTGCCGTCTTCACGAAGGGGCTTGTCTTTCATGTGGTGGTCGTAACGGCCATGCGGCGGATCGTAGAGGCCACCGACGTCGAAAACGATATCGGCCGACTTGATGATATCCGGATTGCGCGTCCGGATGAAGGTCAGGCGGTCGGCGGATTTTTCTTCGAGAACACGCGCACGAAGATCCCCCTGCGGCGCAAGGGCATAGTGCAGGATGACATAACCCATGGTCTCATCGACATGAAAATTACCCGAATGGGTGAGTGCCGTGACGGGCGCAGAGCCGTTTTCGAGACCAATGGGGGTATGGTTAGACATCTTGGAAACCTGCCGACAGGGAAAAGGGACGTGTTGGTCCCTTTCATGCCGCAGGCCCGCCCGGCAGACAACCTCGCTGCCGGGATTGGTTTCTCAGCCGACCCGGTGCAGGGCGCAGAGCTTGTTGCCGTCCGGATCGCGCAGATAGGCCAGGTACAGGTCGCCCATTCCGGTATGGCGGATGCCGGGCGGGTTTTCGATGGCCTCGCCACCGTTTTCAACGCCGGCTTTGTGCCAGGCGTCCGCCTGTTCGGGGCTGCTCATGGCAAACCCGACAGTCCCGCCATTCGCACCAGTGGCAGGTTCGCCGTTCAGGGGCTTCGTGATGATCAGACGACCGCCGGAATGGGCATAGACAAGCCGACCCTTGGCGTCGGGTTCGGCGGCCGTACAGCCGAGGACACCAAGCGTTGCATCATAGAACGCCTTGGAACGGACAATGTCGTTGCTACCCAGCATGATGTGGCTGAACATGAAAAGACCTTCCTTTGTGAGGGGCTGCGGGAATACGAAACTGTTTCCGCGACGGATCAGTCGATATTGATGTTGCGGATGCCGCCGGGAATTTTCGTCTTGGAATCGCGCGGCACGAATGCAAGTCCGGCGGTATTGTAATCCGGGTTTTCCGCCATGGCCTGAAGGGTCATGTCGTCACGCACGTCCAGCGGGCGCCCATGTCCCTTGTTTTCCCTGCGGATGGCGGCGGCACAGAAGCCTGCGGCCGCTGCGAAGGGGCGGGCATTGCCAGTGGCCCCACTCACCATCTGTTCGCGGATGCATTTGCTGTCGGTATGTCCTGTGACCCACGGGGCAGAAGAACAGGATGCAAGCAGAAGAACACTGGAAAGAATGACGTAACGCATGAAGCAGAGCCTACTCGTGGCAGGGAACGGGGTAAAGCATAGGCCCGGTAGAACCTGGGTGCTTATTGGAGCGCTCCTTGCGGAAAGGTCAATGCCCTGTTTTGCCCTGACCCGTTTGACATCGGTCAGGGCAAAATATTCGTTCACCGTGCCGCTGGCAGGCCAGTCGTCAGGTTCTCGAACTGTTCGGGATGCTGTGACGTCGTGACGTCCCCGACGGGTTTGGGATGGTGCAGGTTGTCGTACTGCAACGGCGTAATGGACAGGGTCTGGTCCATTGTGGGCAGGTCGCGGATGGTCCAGCCGCCGCCAAGGCTGCGGATCAGGTCCACGTCCGCGTGGTACAGACGGGTTGCGATCTCGACCTGATGGATGCGGCTTTCCAGCGTGTTTTCTTGGCTGAAGATGGCCTCAAGATAGGTTCCGACGCCGCCCTGATAGAGCGTCATGGTCATGTTCTGCGTGGCGAGATTGGCTTTGACAGCCTGTTCCAGCGCCGCGTTTTCCTTGGTCAGACGTTCGGTCAGGGACAGCCCGTCTTCCACTTCGCGGAAGGCCGACAGAACTTTCATACGATAGTCGTCACGCGTTTCACGATAGGCCGACCATGTTCTCTGAAGTTCCGCCCGGCGCAGTCCGCCATCAAAGAGCGGCATGTCGAGCGTCGCGCCATAGGTCCACAGCGAGTTGGCCAGATTGGCCAGATCGAAGCCATTGGCGGAGAACCCACCATTCAGGCGCAGGGCGATATGCGGATAGAAAGCCGCACGTGCGATACCGATTTCACGATTGGCCTGTGCCATTTCGCGCTCGGATGATGCGATGTCCGGACGACGCTGGAGCAGGGTGGAGGGAACGTCCGTAGGGATCGTCGGCTGAACAAAATGAAACTGCGGACTGGCCGGGATGTGGAAGCTTGACGGCGAACTGTTGGTCAGCACCGCGATGGCATGTTCCGTAACCTGCCTTGCGGCCTGAATGTCCAGACGCGCTGCCTGTGTGGTGTAGAGCTGCGCCTGTGCCCGTGCCAGATCGAGGCGGGGAGCAGCCTGGTTCTGGACCTGATTTTCGGTGATATGAACGGCACGCTCATAATAGCCGATGGACTGCGCATAGATCGCATCCTGCGCGTCATAGCCGCGAAGCTGGATGTAGTCGCGCGCAAGCTCGGCCTGCGTGCTCAGGCGGGCCATCGCGAAATCGGCCGCACGCTGCTGGGCGAACTGTTTCTGTTCGCGGACGCGGTTGCGGATGGACGACCAGAAGTCAGGTTCCCAAGATGCCAGACCGCCATATTCCTCTTCGGTCTGGGTCAGGGTCGCACCGTTGCGGAACAGCCGATCGGCGGACTGCTTGTTGTCCGAGGCACCGGCTTCGAGGCTGACATGCGGGAGCAGTTCCGAACGCGCGGCCACGACGAGGGCGCGCGCCTGAACGAAGCGTTCGGCAGCGGCCTGGATGTCACCGTTATCCGAGGTGGCGCGGGCTTCAAGATCGTTCAGCAGCGGGTCCTGAAACATGGTCCACCAGTTGGTGGGTAGTGCTGTATCCGCGGGTGTGGCCACGGCGAACGGCGCCTGTCCCTGCCATGAAGCAGGGACGACGAGATTGGGGGCCTTGTAGCCCGGCGCCAGATCACATGCGGACAGGCCGAGCAGCGACAGGGCGGTGCCGCAGACCAGACCGGTGCGGCGGAGGCGGGAGAAGGATGGGATCATCTTACTCGTTCTCTTTTCCAAAGCCGGACTGGTTGTAGCCGCGCTGCGGTACCGTCACGTTGACCTTGTCGCCTTCGAGTACGTCCGCTGGAGGGTTGGCAATCACGCGGTCGTTCGGGCCGATGCCAGCCTGAATTTCCGTTGCCGTATCGGCCATGCGTCCGACCGTCACGTTCTGGAAATGGACCGTGTTGTCATCCCGGACCACTGCGAGCTGCATGCCCTTCTCCTGAAAGACCAGAGCACTCGTGGGCACTTCATAGAGATGGGCATTCTCGTTGTTTGCCTTGAGTTCCACCGAAGCAAAGGTGCCGGGCCACAGGACTTCATTCGGGTTGTCCATCTCGAATTCCGTGGTGGAGGTCCGGGTGTTCGGATCATAGCCGCGCGCGGTCGTCAGGAAGTTCGCTGTGAACTTGCGCTCCTTAAACTGCGGGACGGTGACTTCGGCTGTGATGTCCGGCTGGAGGACATACTGGAAGACTTCCGGCACTGAGACGAACAGACGCAGCTTGTGGACGTCAGCCACGGTGAAAAGCTCGGAGGCCGCACCCGCGGCGTTGAGGTTGCCACCACCGTCATGGACGTAGTCGCCGACGTTGATGTCACGCGAGGTTACGATACCATCGAAGGGGGCGACGATCGTTTTAAAGCGTTCGAGCGCCTCGAAATGCGCAACGTTCCGCTCGGCGGCTTCGACCTGCGCCTTGGCGGACTGCTGGTCAGCCTGTGCGACTGAGACGGACTGCCCCGAGACGGACTGTGAGCGGCCCATGGCCTGCCAGCGCTGGAGCGTGACATTGGACAGGTTGTATTTGGCCATGATCGACGCAAGGTCGGCTTTCGCCTGTGCGTATTGTGCGTCCAGCGCCGGGGCGTTGATCTCGGCCAGAACGTCGCCCTGCTTCACGCGGGCACCGTAGTCCTTGTACCACATCTTCACGTAGCCCGAGACCTGCGGATAGATCGGGGCCTGATACCAGGCGTCGATATTGCCGGGCAGCGTCAGGGCGACCTTCTTGGGTGACTGGATCGGCTTGACGACGGCAACGTCGGGAAGAGCATTTTCCCTGGTCTCGGCCGCGAGGGCGGTAGAGACATGAATGCGGTCCACGACGATATAGCCGACATAGAGCGCGAGGAGGCACCCTCCCGCAGCGGCGATGAGTTTGGGGGAGGTAGCCATCAGGCGATTTCCTTCTGACGCGATGTGCGGTTGTGGAGGATTGCGTAGACGCAGGGAACAAAAAGGAGGGTCGAGATCGTTGCGACGATCAGGCCGCCGATTACGGCGCGTCCGAGAGGCGCATTGGTCGAGTTCGATGTCGCCATCGGGATCATGCCCACGACCATGGCCAGAGCGGTCATGATGACCGGGCGGATGCGGCCATAACCGGCTTCGATAGCGGCTTTAAGCGCATCGCCGTGGATTTCGAGGCGTTCACGAGCAAAGGACACCACGAGGATCGAGTTCGCGGTTGCAGTTCCCATGCACATGATGGCGCCCGTCAGGGCCGGGACGGACAAGCGTGTCTGTGTGAGGAACAGAGCCCATGCGATGCCGCCGAGTGCGCCCGGAAGGGCTGTGATGATGATGAACGGATCCAGCCAGGACTGGAAGTTCACCACGATCAGCAGATAGATCAGGACGATCGAGATCGCGAGACCAATGATGAGCTGCTTGTAGGCGCTTGCCATCGTTGTGGCCTGACCATGGATATCGACTTCGGCGGAGGTCGGTTTGTTATGATCGTCGTGGGCGACGACCTGACGCACCTTGTCCAGCACGGAGCCCATATCGGTGCCTTCGATGTTCACATAGATGTCGATTTCGGACATCGAGTTGTAGTGCGAGACTTCGCCCGGGGTGCCGGCTGCCACGACATTGGCAAGAGCGCCGAGAAGCTGGGTCTTGTCGTTGGGATCGCCGTCTCCCTTGTCGACCGGGATGGTCAGCAGATCATTGAGATGGGTGAGCTGGTCCTGTGACGTGTAGACGTTGAGCGGGAAGGTGACGTTGTCGACAGGGTCGAGCCAGAACTGCGGATCGACGACGCCGGAACCGGCAAGCGTCAGCAGTTCGTTGGTTGCAAGATCGGCTTCCGTCACGCCAGTTGCCTGACTAAAGGTTCGGTTGCCATTCACCATCAGCGTTGGTGTGGACATCGTCTGCTGGATGTTCACGTCTGCCGTGCCCGGGATCTGGCGGATCAGCCCGATCAGGTGCTTGGCGTAGTTGTAGTTTTCCATGGCATCCGGGCCGGAGAGCTGGATGTCGATTGGGGCGGCGGAGCCGAAGTTCAGGATCTTGTTCGTCAGATCCGCAGGCTGGAAGGTGAAGACCGTTCCTGGGAAGCGTTTGGAGAGATCCTTGCGCAGGAGGGCACGGTAATCCCAGACCGGGGATTCAGCGTTCTTCAGGGCAATCGTCAGATCGCAATCCTGTGTCCCGATGGACGGGGTCGGGATGAAGGCCTGGTTATGCGGTCCTTCGGGAAGGCCGCAGTTCGAGATGATGTTCTCGATTTTGCCCGGCAGAAGCTGGTTGATGCGGTCATCCACGAGGGCGGCGATGCGGCCTGCAACTTCAATACGCGTTCCGAGCGGGGCGCGCATGTGCATCTGAAGGGCATCGGATTTCACTTCGGGGAAGAAGTCCCGCCCTGCGACGAAATAGAGCCCCATGGACGCAATGGAGAGCACCATGAAGATGCCGACAAAGGCGCCACGGCGTGCCACGCAGCGTGTGAGGATCGTGTTGTATCCTTCACGGAAGCTGGTGAAACGTGCTTCGAAACCTTTCTGGAAGCGGCTGAAGAAGCCCGATGGCGGACGCTGGGTCGCATGAGGGTTCGGGATGTCGATCGCAGAGTCATGGATGCCGTGCGGGTCTTCATCGGGGCCGGGCGCGCCGACGGGATGATGCACATGGCCTGCGAGAAGGTACTTCGCCATGGTCGGAACGAGGGTTCGCGACAGGATGAAGGACGCGATCATCGCGAACATGATGGCAAGGGCCATCGGCATGAAGAGGTAGCCTGCGACGCCATCCAGCTCAAACAGCGGCAGCCAGACGATGCAGATGCAGGTTGTGGAGACGAAAGTCGCGATGACGATCTGGTTTGCCGCATCAATAATGGCGGTTTCGAGATCCTTGCCCATTTCGAGGTGAACGTCGATGTTCTCGATCATCACTGTGGCATCATCGACAAGGATGCCGACTGCAAGGGCCAGACCACCGAGCGTCATGACGTTAATCGACTGGCCGGCCCATCCAAGGGCTATGATCGAGCACAGAATGGCGAGCGGAATTGAGGTCGCGATGATGACCGTGGAGCGCCAGGAGCCGAGGAAGAGCAGAACCACGATACCGGTCAGGAACGACGCGGTGATCATTTCCTGAACCACATCCTTGATCTGATCCTTCACCATGATGGAGGCGTCGGACAGGATGGAGATATGGACGTCAGGAGGCAGGATTGCTTTCAGGCGCGGGAGCAGGGCCTTGGTGGCCGCGACCACATCGAGCGTGGAGGCCGTACCGCCCTTCTGGGTGATCATCTCGACGCCCTGGCGGCCTTTGACCAGCACGAGGTTCGTCTGGGGATGGCCGCCGCGATAGACTGACGCCACATCGCGCACATAAATGACCGCATTGCCAACCCGCTTGACCGGAATATTGGCGATATCGTCCATGGATTCCGGGGCGGCGTTGGTCTGGACCATCCAGTCCGTTGCGTCGATCTTTTGGTCGCCTGCCGGCAGAACGATGTTCTGGGCGGTCAGGGCTGCCTGAACGTCTGCGGCGGAGAGGTGGTGGGCCTGAAGCTGCTTCTGGTCCAGGGAGACCATGACGAAGCTGTCCATGCCGCCGTAAGGATGGGCGACGATGGCGCCGGGAACCGTGGCAAGGAGCGGACGAACGCGAATGACACCGAGCTTGAAGAGATCGGAGGGCGTCTGTTTGTCAGACGTCATCTGAAGGGCAATGACCGGAACCTGTGACGGGTTCAGGGCCACGATCATCGGCGCCGGGACTTTGGGCGGGAGCCCGAGCAGCACGGTCTGTGCGATGGCCGATACTTCGGCTTCGGCGGTACCGACCGATGTTCCGGGCTGGAAATAGATATTGACGATCGAGCGGCCGTAATAGGAGCTGGACTCCATGTGCTCGATGTTCTGAACGGTCGTGGTAACGGCCAGTTCGAAGTTATAGGTGATACGACCGGCAAATTCCTGGGGCAGAAGTCCCGGGTAAGTCCAGATTGCCGCGACTACCGGAACCTTGATGTTTGGAAAAACATCGGTTGGCGTCTTGAAGATCGACATCACGCCAAGCAGCACGATCATGATCGACAGGACGACAAAGGTGAGCGGTCGCCTTAGCGCGGTGACGACGATGGCATTCATTCAGCTCGGTTCCCAACAGATTTTGAGCAAGGAAGGGAAACCGGGACAATAGGTGGGATGAAATACAACGTCTTTTAAATCGTGGTTTATGGAGTTTTTTTTACTTTTCAAAATCCATTAATTTTTTTTTATGATTTGGGGAGAGGAATCAGTATTTACGAAAAATGGTACAGATCTCGTTACGTTTCGAAAATTCACGAGATGGTGATTTTTTCGAAGAATGCTATGTCTTTTTCGTGAGTGAAAGCCCTTCTCGAAAGTCCTGCCGGAGACCGAATGATGACGCTGAATCCTTTTCCTGCGCTGAATGATCCTCAGGTTCTTGCAGACGTGACTGCGATGTCCGACCGCTATGAAAAGGCGCTGGGCGAGAACATCCTGCATGAACTGGATGCTCTTTTTTACGACGGCGCGGAAACGGTTCGTTACGGTGTGGGGGAGAACCTTTACGGGTTCGAGGAAATCCAGGCCTTCCGCCGGGCGCGGACGGGAGGGTCGCCGCCGCGGGAGGTTCTGCGGCGTGTCGTTACGGCTGTCGGGCAGGATGTGGCGACGGTGGATCTGGAGTTCCGGCGCATCGGGGCAGAGAAAATCGGGCGTCAGAGCCAGACCTGGTTCCGCACGCCAGATGGATGGAAGATCATTGCCGCGCATGTATCACTGATGAGTGCCGGGTCTTAAACCCCGCTGTCAGCTTCCGCTGGAAACATATCTGGCAACGGCCCGGTGCCAGATCAGGACCATGACGCCCAGAAAGGCAAAACCTGCTAGTGGCGAGAGGCTGCCGATCCATGTCGGTATGCCCAGCGGGTCGGGATGGTTGAGGCTGAACAGGGCGGGATAGTAGCAGACTGCTGCGAGCGGCAGGACAAAAGTGATGAACCGCCGGAGCCAGCGTCCGAACATGGTCAGAGGATACTGTCCAGCCTCGACGCCGCCATAGGTCAGGACGTTCACGACTTCCAGCCCCTCGACCGTGATGAAGCACAGTGCGGCCTGTCCGATCAGGACGCCGAGGAACATGGCTGCACCGCCTGCGATGGCGAGCGGCAGAACCAGAACCGCGCTCCACTGGACATGAGGCGCAAGCCATAATCCCGCGATGAGAACGAACGCGCCCTGAAGGAAACGTCCAATGGGGCGCAGGCGCAGTTCGTGGCCCAGAAGCAGAAGCAGGGTCGAGCGTGGCCGCAGGAGCAGGCGGTCGAAGCTACCTGTACGGACATATTCGCCGCCAAAGACCTCGAAACCGCGCCCCAGTGTTTCGGCGACCGCAAAGGCTACGTTCACAAGGCCATAAAGAACGGCGACCGTACCGATATCCCAGCCTGCGATACTGCCGAAGCGGCGAAAGAGGCTCCAGATGCCGAAGAAGCCGAGCAGGGTCGTGACGAAATTCCCGATGGCCTGAATGGCGAATGTGCCGGGGTAGCGGAGTTGTGCGACGATCGAAGCGCCCGCCATGCGGCGGTAGAGACCAAGGGCGCTGAGCGTGCGGGTCGGAGATGGCATCGTTTCAGGCACCCTGCACCTCCAGCCGGTTGACTGTCTGGCGCATCCACAGGCGTCCGAGCAGGGTCAGGGTGGTCAGCCAGAAAAGCTGAAGACCCAGTCCGGTTGCGACGCCGCCCGGAATGGGTGTGCCCAGATAGATCCGGATGGGAATGTCGGTAATTCCGGCAAAGGGCTGTGCGAGCAGGAAGGGACGGATCCAGTCGGGATAGAGCGGCAGCGGCAGGAGCATTCCCGACAGCAGCACGGCCAGCGGCGTGCCGACGGCGTAGCTGCCGAGGGGCGAAAGCGTGCGGGCCGTCAGGATATTCCACCACATGACGATGGTGGCCGAGAGCAGTGCGCCAAACGTGATGGAGAGCAGCGACAGTCCTGCTGCAGTCAGATCCGCTGGTGGCGCGAGGCTCCATGCGCCGAGGCCGACCAGCATGGCCAGCGGGCCCGCCACGCAGGCCAGCAGGACTGCACGTGGTACGGCATTGCCCAGCAGACGCGCCAGACTGGCCGACAGCCACCAGTTCCACATATCGACCGGGCGCAGCAGATCATAGACGATCGCGCCGGTTTTGGCGGCGTCTCCGACAGCGGGCAGGCAGCCCAGCGGTAAAAGCGTGAAGAGGGACTGCTGAATCCAGGTGTAGGTCATGGCCTGTCGCAGCGAGAGCGGGGCCTGGACGTCGGGGGCTGCGTGGTAAACGGAGGCATAGGCCATCAACGTCACGGCGCCGAACCACATCTGCGCCACCAGTCCGGCCACGACCGCGATACGGTAGCGCAGACCGATCTTCCATTGCAGCCCGAAGGCCGTGAGATAGGGGCGGAGCGTCATGCGGCGTGGTCCGCATAAAAGCGTGTGATGATCTCGTCGATTGAGGGGCGGCTGATCCTCAGATCGTCCAGTCCGGGCAGATGTCCCACATGGGCGACGAGGGCGGGGGCCGGAATCTGGCGCGGATCGAACGTGATGGTGAGGCTGTGTGGCGCGCGGGCGGTTTCGACCGCTCCGGCCGGAAGCGCCATTTCGGGTGGCGTACCGTGAAAATCCAGTTCGAGAATGCGTTCGGACAGGGTTGTCATGCGCAGATCCTCGAACGGGCTGTCCGCGAGGATACGGCCATGCCCGATGACGATCACGCGTTCGGCCAGCGCCTCTATATCATGCATGTCGTGGGTGGTGAGCAGAACGGTCGTGCCGCGGTCCCGGCAGAGTTCATGGACAAATGCCCGGACGGCGAGCTTGGACGGTGCGTCCAGACCGATGGTGGGCTCATCGAGAATCAAAATGTCGGGGTCGTGGATGAGGGAAGCGGCGATTTCGGCGCGCATTCTCTGTCCGAGCGAAAGCTGACGAACGGACTGGTCCATGATCTCGCCCAGATCAAGCGCATCGGCCAGACGGGCGCGGTTGCGGGCGAAGCGTTCGGGCTCGACGCCGTAAATGTCGCGCAGGAGCGCCAGACCTTCACCGACCGACAGATCCCACCAGAGCTGGGTGCGTTGACCGAAGACGACCCCGATCCGTGCGACGTGAGCGACGCGGCTGGTCCAGGGCACAAGTCCGTTGACCTGCACTTCGCCAGAGGTGGGGCGCAGGATTCCGGACAGGATTTTGATGGCCGTCGATTTTCCCGCGCCGTTCGGACCGATAAAACCGGCGATCTGGCCTTTGGGGACGGAAAAGGAAATTCCGTCCAGCGCCACGATCTCGCGCGTCTTTCCGCGCCAGCTTCCTCCTTCGCGGATCCGGTAGGTTTTCCGGAGATTATTGACGGTAATGGCGTCAGGAGCGGGGCAGGGAGGCTGCATCGGGATTCCGGGATGGGAGGATAATAAAAACTAATGTGATCTTATTTCCAAAATAAAGTCTTATTGTTTCAATTGTATCACTGTTTTGTGCCTTCCTGCAGCAAGGCTCTTTCTGTAAAGAGAACTGTAAAGTGAATTTTACTAAAGGTGTCCGATCATGGCATCGGTGTATTTCGCGTTTTTTGGCTCTGCAAGGGGATGTTGGTTTGAGGCATGTGAGTAAATTCCTGACGTTGGTTTCTTCTGGTACGGCTTATCGTCGATCCGGTTCCGCTCTGTCGTTCGCTTTCGCCTGCGGGCTGGGGGTGCTGACGATGGGGTCTGGTACTGCTGAGGCGCAGAGCAGCAAGAGCAAGGCCAGTTCGGAAGATCTGACGAATCCTGCCCCCATGGGGTCAGAGACGCAGCCGGTTCCTCCGCTGTCCACGACCATTCCGGGTTTTCTCCAGTCTCCTTATGGACCACCGTCCTTTGGTGCGCCCTACGGCACGACCCATATGTTCGGGACCTGGGGAGGGGTGCAGACCTGGCTCCAGAAGCATGGCATCTATGTTGCGGTGGATGTGTATGAAAGTCTTATGGGCAATGTGACGGGTGGTCGTCACCAGACCGAGACGAATGCCGGGCAGGTTGGCGTGACGGTTGATCTGGACTGGCACCAGATTCTGGGTGGCGACTGGTCGAAGGATCTGTGGCTGCATACGCTCATGGTCAACGGGCATGGCCGGAACCTGAGCGGTGATATCGGGGATAATGTCACGCAGGCCCAGCAGATCTATGGTGCGCGTGGCAATGTCGTGGCGCATCTCGTCTGGGCTTATGCGGAAAAAGCGTGGTTCAACCGGAAGGTGGATCTGGCGGCAGGGTGGATCCCGACGGGGACGTTCTTCAACAACTCCCCCTGGCTTTGCAGCTTCACGAACGTTTCCATGTGCGGAAACGTGACGCCGACCAAGTACCTCAATGGCGGACGTGACTGGCCGTCGGGCAATATGGGCACGGTTCTGCGTCTGATGCCGAACCCGCATCTCTATCTGATGGGCGGGCTGTTTGCCGTGTCTCCCCATTCCTATAATGGCGGTATTTCCGGCTGGTCCTGGGCGCAGAGCGGGCTTGGAAAGCTTTCTACCGAGGTTGAACTGGGCTGGATTCCGGAGTTTGGCAAGGACAAGCTGATCGGCCATTACAAGGTCGGCGCCATGTACGACAATTCGCGCTATCACGATCTGTATGATGACGGCTCTGGGCAGGCCTGGGTGTTGAGTGGCCGGAGTCCGCGCTATCAGAGTGGTCAGACGTCCGTCTGGGTGCTGATGGATCAGATGCTGATCCGGCATGGTGATGGTCCGATGAACGGCCTCATGCTGGCAGGATACTATTCCTATGCCTCTGGCCAGACCTCGGCGATGAACCATCATCTGGTCGGCTCTCTGCTTGATACCGGAAAGCTCTGGGGGCGTCCGCTGGATACGTGGGGTATTGCGTATCAGTGGATGAACTTCAGCCGGGCTGCGACCCTTCAGCAGGAAGCGTCGTTTGATAATGGGCTGCCGTTCCAGTCCACCAATTTCGGTGTTCCGCACGGCATTCAGTCCCATGAGAACATTTACGAATTCTTCTACAGCTATCACATCATGAATGGTCTGACGCTTCAGCCGGACTTTCAGTATTTCAACCGTCTTGGCGGAACCACCCGCTACAAGGATGCTGCGGTTCTGGGACTGGTGTTCAACGCCGCTCTCTGAGGGATCAGTTCCCTTTACGGAAGCGTGTGGAGAGGATGATGGCGGACACCGTCCTCTCTACGCCTTCCATCTGGCCGATGTCGTCAATGGCACGGTTGATGCCCTCCGTCGTTGCGGCGCCGAGCAGGGCGATCAGATCCGAGGCGCCGCTGACTGCGTGTAATTCGCGGAGTTCGGGTAGCGTTTTCAGGTCGCGCTCCACCTTCTGGCTGTGACGGGGCGTGATGACGATCGAGACATGTGCACGCAGCAGGTCGTCGTCAGTATTTTCCACAAGCGTATAGCCACGGATATGGCCCTGCCGCTCCAGGCGTTCCATGCGTCCCTGAAGTGTAGTGCGTGAAATCCCCAGCCTGCGCGCCAGCGCAGCTGTGGGCGTGCGCGCATTGCGACGCAGGATGTCGAGCAGGGCCTGATCTAGTGAATCCGTCATTCTGCCAGTTATAACCGGCAATCTGCCGATGGAAACTGTATTTCATCGTCGGGATGCCGCTTGAGATCCGTCTGCCCTGATCGTGATGCTGTCATAACACTTCCGGAACAGGATATGATCATGAAGCAGGTTACGGTTGCAGGCGCGGGAAAGATCGGTTCAGCCATTGCGGAACTCCTTCATCACGGAGGCTATGGCGTCACGCTGCTGGACTGCCATGCTGATCATCTTCAGGGACTGAGTTTGCCGGAAGGCATCAGGCGCAGGACAGTGGACATCGCAAAAGGGCTGGATCCGGCGCTGCTGGACGGTCAGTTCGCCGTACTGTCGGCACTCCCCTTTCATCTGACGCGGAATATTGCAAAAGCGGCTGCGGCGGCCGGCACGCATTACCTCGATCTGACGGAGGACGTGGCCTCCACGAAAGATGTGCGGGCGCTGGCCGAAGGGGCGTCCAGCGCATTCATTCCGCAATGTGGTCTGGCACCGGGCTTTGTTTCCATTGCTGCACATGATCTGGCGCAGCATTTCGATGAGGTGGAGACAATCCGGTTGCGGGTCGGGGCGCTGCCGCGGTTTCCGTCCAACGCGCTGGGTTATAACCTGACCTGGAGCACGGAAGGTCTGATCAACGAATATATCGAGCCGTGCGAAGCGATCGTAGACGGGCGGCGGGTTGTGGTTCCTGCTATGGACGGGGTCGAGACGCTGGGTGTTGATGGCGTGACCTATGAAGCCTTCAACACGTCAGGCGGGCTCGGGTCTCTGTGCGAGACCTATGAGGGCAAGGTTCGGGAACTCAATTATCGCACCATGCGCTATCCGGGCCATCGGGATATCATGAAGGTTCTGCTGTCGGATCTGCGTCTGTCGGAGCGGCGGCATATCCTTCAGGATATTTTCACGCATGCCATTCCGGGGACTGCACAGGATCTGGTTGTGCTTTCCGTTATCGTGACAGGTCTGAAGAACGGAAAGCTCCAGCAGGAAACCGTGGCCCGTTCCATTGAGGCGCAGGATTTCATGGGAGGGTTCCGCACGGCGATCCAGCTTACGACGGCCGGGTCCATCTGTGCCGTTCTGGATCTGCTGGCGGAAGGAAAAATTCCGACTCAGGGTTTTGTCCGGCAGGAAGATATTCCCCTAGCTGATTATCTGGCCAACCGTTACGGGAAAATCTACCAGTAGGATTGTGTCAGGTCAGGATCTTCATCAGCGCCAGACTGGCGCTGACGAGGCCGGCCAGAGACAGGGCGACCGTGAGCATCAACGGCCCGCTGGCCTTGAAGACGGAGCGGATATCGATGCTCATTCCCAATGCGGCCATCGCCATGACGGTCAGGGTCGTGGCGAGGGTGTTGAGGACGGGAAGAAGCGCTTCAGGGATTATGTTGAAAGACCGGCAGGTTATCATCAGCAGAAATCCCGTGATGTACCACGGGATAAGACGACGTGACGTTTGATGCGTTCCTGTCTGACGGTTTTTGCGGGCGTACAGAAGCGACAGGACAATGCACACGGGTCCCAGCGTCAGGACACGCATGAGCTTGACCAGTGTTCCGGTATGCAGGGCAGCGGTCCCGAATGGTGACGCTGCCGCCATGACCTGTGGGACGGCATAGACGGTCAGTCCGGCAACGCTGCCTTCCGCGATATCGGACAGATGCAGGAATGGCAGAAGAAGTGGCAGGCCCAGAACAATGGCAAGACCGCCTGTGGCGGTGAAGGCAAGAGCGGCGCCAATATCTTCTTCACGGGCATGAATGACGGGTGCGACGGCCATGATGGCGGAGTTTCCGCAGATCGAATTGCCGCAGGCCACGAGGAGGGTCTGTGAGTGGGACAGGCCGGTGAGGCGTCCGATCAGTATGGTCAGGGCAAGGCTGAAAGCGACTATTCCGAAAACACAGACGAGAATTCCGGGGCCTGCCGAGACAATTCCAGTCATGCTAAATCCGGTTCCAAGAAGAACGATTGCCACATCCAGAAGGGATTTTGAGCAGAACCTGATCCCTGGATCGAAAACGCGGCTTCGACTGGAGACCATTCGGAGGCAGATCCCGATGACAAGGGCCAGATTAAGCATTTCAAGCCATGATTTCTGAAGGAATGCGCGTTCGATTTTTTCTGCTTCAAAAGCCAGCAGGGCCGTGCTCGCGCAAAGAGCGATGCCGGGAAATTTTGTGACCAAAATTTCGGGCAATCTGAAAGCAGGCCGGTTTCTGAAGCAGGATATGTGCATGATGATCTCCCTTGCCGGAGATATCTAGGCTGAGGCCGATATATCATTCCAACGAATAACTTTTTTGATTCCAATCGGAAAATCAGATGGAATCTGTTAGAAAGACGGCATGACACTCGACCAGCTTCGTCTTTTCATCGCCGTTGCAGAACGGGAGCACGTCACAGCCGCAAGCCAGGCGATGAACGTGACCCAGTCCGCAGTTTCGGCCGCTATTGCGGCGCTGGAAGCGCGTTATGGGATCAAGCTTTTCCATCGGGTTGGGCGGGGGATCGGTCTGACGGATGCCGGACGGCTGTTTCTGCCGGAGGCACGGGCGGTGGTGGCGCAGGCAACGGCAGCTGAGAATATTCTGAAGGATATCAGCGGTTTGAGGCGGGGGACGCTGAAGGCTGTCGCCAGTCAGACCATTGCCGCATACTGGTTGCCCGCGATCCTTGTCGCCTTCCGGAAGAGATATCCAGATATCGAGGTCGAGCTGGCGATCAGCAATACGGAAGAAGCGGCCCGAATGGTCAGGGAGGGCGAGGCCGAGGTCGGGATTGTGGAAGCCGTTGTCGATGACCCCGCATTGGCGCAATGGCCGGTCGGCGAGGACCATATGATTCTTGTGCAGGCAAGTTCCCTGATTCCACCCCGGATCGACGCCGTCTGGTTACGTCAACAGGATTGGGTCATGCGAGAGGCGGGCTCCGGGACACGCTCAGCGCTGGAGCACTATCTGGGAAAATATGATATCGGCATCGAAGATCTGAATATCAGTCTGGTTCTGCCTTCAAATGAGGGTGTGCGGACGGCCATAGAAGCGGGGGCCGGAATCGGCGCATTGTCGTCTCTGGTTGTTGGTCCGGCGTTGCGCGCAGGCACGTTGCATGCCGTACTTCAGGTCCCTGAAAGTCGTTTTTTCTATGGTCTGCGTCACAAGGAGCGTTATCAGAGCCCGGCTGCCACGGCCCTGCTTGGTATGAGCGAATTTACCGCAGTTTCCCGAGGTGTGCAGACATGAAAAAAGCCGCCCGTAAAGGCGGCTTTCTGCACATCAGAATGTACATCGGGGCAATCAGATTGCCTTGATGCTCACTGCTGAGGTTTTGCCGTTGCGACCAGCTTCGAGCTCGTAAGAGACGTGCTGACCTTCGTTGAGGGTGTGCATTCCGGCGCGCTCGAGTTCAGAGATATGAACGAACGCGTCCTGTCCACCGTTGTCAGGCTGGATGAAGCCAAAGCCCTTGGTGGAGTTAAACCATTTTACGGTGCCTGTTGCCATAACGAGGCTCCTTTTTAACAATAGCAGTCGTGTACAAGATACACACGAAATCATAACACTTAAGGAGAACGAATGGCGCAACACGCGCCGAAAACTCGCCTAAGAGCACCTGCCGGATCAATGTAGACGGCATATTTCGTCATAATGCAAGAAAAAAATCTCCAGAAAGAAATTCAAACTGTGACGTCGGGTAATATCGAAGGTGGTTTTCCTGTGAATTTATTTTCAGATAATCGTGATTTCATTCTCGGTGTGAAATATGAGCCCCTCTGAAAATTACGGATTCCACCGAAGTTTTACTGGAATCATGGAAATTGAGTGTGACCAGGCCAGTGGGCGAAACCTCACGTGCAAGAGGACAGACAGGAACTGACAATGATGTTTCAGGATCGCAGGTTTCTGACGGGACTTTTCGAGGCCGCCGTTGGAGCGGCAGAACCCGATCGCATTCTGGGGGCGTATCTTCCCGATCCCCCTAAAGGACGAACGGTCGTTATCGGTGCGGGGAAAGGGGCTGCCCAGCTTGCGGCGGCTTTTGAGCGTGTCTGGACCGGGCCGCTGAGCGGTGTGGTGGTCACCCGTTACGGCAATGTGTGTCCAACGCAGTTCATTCGTGTGCTGGAGGCGTCGCACCCCGTGCCAGACGAGGCTGGCCTGAGGGCAACAGACGCACTGTTTGACGCCGTGAGAGGACTTGGGCCGGATGATCTTGTGGTGGCGCTGATCTGTGGCGGCGGATCTGCCCTCTTGCCCTCTCCGTCAGCGGAACTGACACTTGCGGATGAGGCTGAACTCAATCGTGTGCTGCTGGCATCAGGGGCGCCGATTTCGGTTATGAACAGCATCCGCAAGCAGGTCTCCGGTATCAAGGGCGGCCGTCTTGCAGCGGCGGCCAGTCCGGCGAAGGTGGTGTCTCTCGTGGTGTCCGACGTTCCGTTCGATGATCCGGCACAGGTGGCTTCAGGGCCTACAGTGCCGGACATGGGAACCCGCGAAGACGCCCGGCGCCTTGTGAAAAGCTGGAAAATACA
This sequence comes from Gluconobacter sp. DsW_056, assembly GCF_002153595.1. Classification (NCBI taxonomy): domain Bacteria; kingdom Pseudomonadati; phylum Pseudomonadota; class Alphaproteobacteria; order Acetobacterales; family Acetobacteraceae; genus Gluconobacter; species Gluconobacter sp. DsW_056. The sequence goes on along the minus strand of NZ_JOPF01000015.1, from coordinate 26,959 downwards.
GCTTCCGGCGAAGGTCCGCTTATGGCTCGATGGGGAGGAAGGCCGGGCCCCACTGGCAACCGATCCGGTGTTCAGCGGGAACACTGTCCGCGTGATCGCGTCCGCGCATCTGTCTCTGGAAGCTGCGGCGGAAAAGGCGCGGCAGGCTGGAATTCAGCCTGTGATCCTGTCCGATGCGATTGAAGGGGAAGCCAGAGATGTCGGAAAGGTTCATGCCGCTCTGGTTCGGGAAATCGTTCTGAGAGATCGGCCTTTCCGGCGGCCGGTCGTGCTCCTGTCGGGCGGTGAAACCACGGTAACGATGCGCGGGCAAGGGCGGGGCGGCCGGAACACAGAGTTTCTCCTGGCTTTTGCGCTTGCGGCGGAGGGCTTCCCGTTTGTGGCTCTGGCGGCGGATACCGATGGCATTGACGGGTCAGAAGACAATGCGGGAGCGTTCGCCGATGGGGCCAGCATGGAGCGTTTGCGGGAGAGAGGGATCAGTCCCATTGATCTTCTGATGGAAAATGACGCCTATACCGCGTTCGAGGCTTTGGGTGACCTGTTTGTGCCCGGTCCGACCGGGACGAACGTCAATGATTTCAGGGCGATCCTGATACGTCAGGAATAGGACGGAAGCCCTGTACGGATCTGGTTTCCGCACAGGGCGTCAGGGTTTCTTCAGAAAATCTGGCGGAACAGGACATACAGGATGCCTGCGATTGCCATGGCGGCGGGCAGGGTGGTGACCCATGCCAGAGCCATGGAGCGGAGGGTTGAGATCTGAATACCTGATCCGTTGGCCGCCATTGTTCCAGCCACGCCGCTCGACAGGATGTGCGTCGTCGAGACGGGGAGGCCGTATCTTTCGGCCAGACCAATGGTTGTCATCGCCACGAGTTCAGCAGAGGCTCCTTCGGCATAGGTCATGTGGGTCTTGCCGATCTTTTCACCGACCGTCACCACAATGCGCTTCCATCCGACCATTGTTCCAAGACCCAGCGCAATGGCGACGGAAATCTTGACCCAAAGCGGAATGAAACGTGTGCCGTGATAGAGTTCGGACTGGAAGGATTTCAGCGCATTCTTTTCCGCCGGCGTGAAGTCCTTTGCTTCTCCCATGACGCGGATGGCGTCTGCGACCAGATACATGTCCGTACGGACGTTTGGCACGGCCGCGGCAGGGACGGCCTTCATGGAACCATAGGTTTTGACCGAGGTGGAGATGTCGTTGCTGAGAACGGCCAGCGCATCATAAGTCTGCGGAGAGGCCACGGACTTGGCGCGCAGGCCGGCGCCCACGATTTCGCGGGCGTTTTCTGCCGTCAGGGTGGTGGAAGGGTCCGGAGTATGGCTCAGGAAGATCTTTTCGGCTTCCGCAGAGGTCTGGAAAAAGGCCGGCATGGCGCTTTCCGGCATGGCGCGGTTCAGGGCATAGGCGGTGGGAGCGGCGCCGATCAGGATCAGCATGATCAGGCCCATGCCTTTCTGCCCGTCATTGCCCCCATGCGAGAACGAGACGCCTGTGCAGGTAAAGATCAGCAGTGCGCGGATCCACAGAGGCGGCGGGGTATCGCCCTTGGGGGCCTGATAGAGTGCCTTGTTGCGGATCAGCAGCTTCATGACGAGCAGCAGAAGTCCGGCCATGACGAACCCGCAGATGGGGCTGAACAGCAGGGCGGAGAACACCTTTCCGACCTGGCTCCAGTCAACACCCTGGGTCGCAGCTCCGGTCGGCGACATCAGCTGGTTGGCCAGGCCGACGCCCATGATCGACCCCACGAGAGCATGGGACGAACTATTGGGGATGCCGAATGCCCATGTCACGAGATTCCACACGATGGCAGCGATCAGAAGGGCGAAAATCATGGCGTAGCCCGCGTCACTTCCGGCCTGCAGGATCAGTTCCACCGGCAGAAGTGTGACGATGCTGTAGGCGACTGCGCCAGTTGAGAGCGCAACCCCAAGAAAATTCCAGAATCCGGACCAGATGACGGCAATCAGCGGTGGCAGGCTGCGGGTATAGATGACGGTTGCGACGGCGTTGGCCGTGTCGTGGAAGCCGTTAACGAACTCGAAAGCCAGAGCAATGATCAGCGCGATGCCGAGCATCACGAAGGTTCCCGTTGCGAGGGCCCCTTCGCCGACCGAATGCATGTCCCGAAGGATACTGAATGCGGCGAAGCCCAGTGCGCCGATCAAGACTGCGAAAAAGAGGACAACATGAAGAGGCTTGTTGCCTCCGCTCATGTCGGGGCGCGAAGAGGACTGGATTTCCGCGCGGGAACCTATCGTCGTTTCAGACATCACCGATCCATGGGTTGTTTACCTTTTTTCAATTTATGGCAGCCCGCAAAGGGATGCGACCATTGAAACATGACTGTTTTGCGACAGTCGATATGCCTTAAAAATCTGCGGGTTTATTTTAATTAGGAAAATATAGTGTCATATTATGAATATAGTGATTTTTGATTTACTGGTTCCGATTGGGGTGGATGAGAATTTTATTTCGGGAATGACTGTATTTTTTGGTGGGCGGCATGATGAAAGGGCAGGCCTGTCCGGGTACAGACTGAAAATCGTTTCGGATTTCTGAAAGAAACCGGAAAAAGCCTGCGGCGTTTTACCGTGTCGAAACGTTTTTTTGAAGGAACACTCCCATGCGAAAATCAATCCTGCTTCTTCTTGCTCTTTCTGTGTCGTGCGTTACGCTGACGGCTTGCGAGCATCATCGGACGTTTGGCGAGAAGGTTCGCGATACTGTTGATCCGCCGAAGGGGCCGGTCGAGCGCGCAGGACGCTCTGTTGACCGCTCGCTTGGGAACTGATCCTCGCCACAGTTGCGGGTGGTGAAACCTTTATTAAATTATAAAAACGGGGGGTGAACCGGTTCTGCGAAGTGTCTAGGACTGTCCTGATATACCTTTTCTGGCGTTACAAACGCCTTCCGGTTTCAGGCAAAGATCGACATGTCCTCTCGCAGAACCTTTCTCAAATATGCCCTGTTCGGCGGAGCGGCCGCAGCAACGCAGGGGCTGCCGGCCGCCATTCGCCGCGCTTACGCCATAGCGCCCGATCCGGGAACGACATATCTGAATGCCGAGCATGTGGTGATCCTCATGCAGGAAAACCGGTCTTTCGATCATATGTTCGGAACACTCGCCGGTGTTCGCGGGTTCAATGACAGGCGGGCCATCCGGCAGAAAAACGGTAATTCCGTTTTCGTGCAGTCGGGGAAGGGGGGCGAAACCTATGCACCCTGGCGCCTCAATATTCATGATACCAGAGTCACGTGGATGGGCTCGATCCCGCATTCACGGGACAGTCAGGTCGATGCCTGGAATGGGGGGCATCATGATGACTGGATTGATGCCAAGCGACCTCACAAAAAGGAATACAAACAGTATCCTTTGACGATGGGTTATTATACCCGAGAGGATCTTCCGTTTTATTACGCGCTGGCCGATGCCTTTACGGTCTGTGATCAGAATTATTGTGGGGCGATGACAAGCACGACGCCCAATCGCCTGATCTTCTGGACGGGAACCGTCCGTGACCAGCAGAACACGACATCCAGCGTCTATATGCGGAACCCGGAAATTCTTGAAGGCGGGATGACCTGGACGACTTTTCCGGAGCGGCTGGAAAAGATCGGGGTTTCCTGGAAGTTCTATCAGAACGAACTCAGTCAGACGGGAGGGATGTCGGGGCCGGAACGATCCTGGCTGTCGAACTTCGGATGTAACGTTCTGGAGTGTTTTGACAGCTTCAATGTCGGTTCCAATCCAGGCTTCGGAGACTGGATTGACGAGCGGATCCAGGAATGTTCCGAGCATATCAACCGGCTTGAAAAACTTGAGATGCTGGTTTCGGGTGAGCGTGGTGAGCAGCTTGTGGAAGCCAAGGCGCTGATGGAGGTTCTGCGCCGGCGGCAGAAATCCGCAAAGGGTTATGAAGAGCTGACCCCGGCGGAGCGCGCACTTTTCACCAAGGCGTTCGTGACGAACAAGGCTGATCCGGATTATCATTCGCTTGAAGATCTGGCGTTTGAGGATGATCCGGACGCGAAGGGAATGAAAGCGCCCAAGGGCGATGTGCTCTACCAGTTCCGCAAGGACGCGAGGACAGGGACTCTTCCGGCCGTTTCATGGCTGGCCGCTCCGGAGCATTTCTCGGACCACCCGACATCGGCCTGGTACGGGGCGTGGTATGTCTCGGAGGTCATGAATATTCTGACTGAAAATCCTGAGGTCTGGAAAAAGACCATTTTCATCCTGACCTATGATGAAAATGACGGGTATTTCGATCATTGCTGCTCTTACGCTGCCCCCGATCCCCAGCGTCCGGAGACGGGTCGGTCTTCCGGGACAATCGGAGCGGACGGACTGGAGTATACAGTCGCTGAAGATGAAGTCCGACTGGGTGTTCCCGAGCGACTGGCCCGTAGCGGCCCGATTGGCCTCGGGTTCCGGGTGCCGATGGTGGTTGCGTCCCCGTGGAGCCGGGGCGGACGGGTCAATTCAGAGCTTTTCGACCACAGTTCGACGTTGCAGTTTCTGGAGCATTTCGTTGAACGGAAGTTCGGAACGCCTGTCCGGGAGACGAATATTTCTCCTTGGCGTCGTGCGATCTGTGGCAATCTGACGTCCTGCTTTCATTCTTCTGAAGAAGCTGCACCGTCCCTGAGTTATCTGGATCGCGACACGCATCTGCGGGTGATTGAGGATGCACGGAACCGTCCGATGCCGGGCGGTTTTCGCTCTCTGTCCGCTTCCGAGATGGCGACACTGAGGGCACAGCCGGATCTGTTGCGGGAAACCGTTCGGCAGGAACCGGGAACACGTCCGGCCTGTGCGCTGCCGTATGAACTTTATTGCGACGGGGGCGTGCAGGCCGGAGAGAGGCGCGTGCATCTGAAGCTCCGCGCGGGGCGGAGTGTTCATGGGGAACGCTCTGCGGGTGCGCCGTTCAATGTCTATGATTATCGCAATGATGGTAGGGACATGCAGGCGGGCACCTATGCTGTTGCGGCTGGTGACGACATGGATGTGACGCTTCCGGTCGTAGAAGGGCTGTATGATGTGGCGGTTCATGCGCCCAATGGCTTTTACCGCGCCTATCGGGGGCATATTGACCGTGTTCTGTTGCGCTCCGCATGTCGCTATGAAAGCAGTGCAAAGGGGAGGGGCGCAGCACTTCTTCTCTCCCTCAGCAATGGCGGCAGGGCTCCGGTGACTGTCCAGTACCGAACGGGAGATGCTGCGCCGTTGCAAACGGTTGTTCTGAAATCCGGTGGGCATAAAGATATCAGGCTGGATCTGTCAGCCACGCATCAGTGGTATGATGTGACGCTGACTTCTCCGGAGGACCCGGACTTCAGACATGTGCTGGGCGGGCGGATGGAGACCGGGCAACTCACGATTACCGATCCGGCTGCGGCGGTGGCGTTTTCTGGCTAACCGTTTTTGACGGTCATGATCGCGGACGCTGTTCCCGCCACGAGCAGAGCAGCGTTGCGATCATGATTTCCGGACCTGCGAGCAGCATCCATTCAAGGGTATTCAGAATGATGAAATCGCTGGATGTGGCCTGAAAAGCGAGGCTGGCGGCCAGACCGGCAGCGGCGCAGCATTTCAGGATATTTCGTTGCAGATCGGTAAGGCTGTCGCGACACAGGATGCGGTTTCCGCGTATCGAGGCCATCACGAACAGCAGCATTGCACCCTGCCCGAGTAGCAGCGAGATGATCCAGTTCATTCTGGGAGAGCCGTTTTCTGCAGGGTGCGCAATGTTGCAAAGGCGAATGACGCAGACAGGAGAGCGGACGTCGCGCTAACAGCCGCCAGAACGGATGTGTGCCATGGCAGGCTGAGCAGTGAGACCACAAGGCACGCAACCGCGCTGCCGCCCAGCAGTTCCGGGCAGGCCCGTTCCGGACGGCGGGCCAGTGCGTAAAGCAGGGTAAGGCCCCACACGGCGAAGAGAGTTGTCACCTCATACCCGGCCCGGTGCGGAACTGTTGGGCCGATGAGGCGATTGGCGATGAAAAAGGATGCAAAAGCGAGCGGTGTTCCGCCAAGCACGCCCACATTCAGGCGCGCGACAATCCGGTGTCCCCGATGGTGGGGGCGGCGCAGGCGTTTGATTGCCCACAAATGCATGCCACTGCCGATCACTGCTGCGAGTGCGAGGCCGGACAGGAAATAGAGCCAGCGCGTGACGGTGGGGGCAAAGCGGGCGACATGCAGTCCGTACAGGAAGGCATAGGTTTTGATGATGGGGCGGTGTTCGATGTGTTGTCTGATGATGCGGCCAGAGGGGCCATCGAATGTGATGATCTGAGAGGACGTGCTGACCGTATGGCCGTTACCGGCGATCATGGTCACGAGAGAGGCCTGATCGGACGGATTGAACACATAGATCTGCTCCAGCCCGGCACCCCCGAATTTGCTTTCGGCCTCGCGCAGCATCGGCAGAAAAGGGGCGAGATGGGCAGGATGGCCCGTGGCGGGACGGGAATAGAGAGCGGGGTTGAGCTCGGTATAAGACGCCGTCAGATCATTGCGGTAGAGCGCCTGTGTACTCCATGGAAGCAGCAGCGTGCCGAGCGTGACGGCGCCGGTGAAGGAAATCATCAGGTGAAAGGGCAGGGCTGCGACACCGAGCATGTTGTGCATGTCCAGCCAGCTTCTCTGCCCGCGTGAGGGCCGGAAGGTGAAGAAATCCGCAAAAATGCGCCGGTGGATGACAACGCCGGTCATCAGCCCGACAACCAGTGCGAGCGCAGCAAGGGCGGCGATCAGACGGCCGAGAGGATAGGGAAGCTGAAGCTCGAAATGAAAGCGGTAGAAGAATTCACCGCCGAGCGTGTCGCGGATGCCGTCAGGGCTGCCGGTAGTGGGGTCAAGGGCGCGCTGGATGTAGTTCCCTTTCGCATCCGGCCACAGGGCTGTTGCAAAAGGCTGAAGGGCGTTTGCACTTGCGACATACCATGCGCGGGCGGCAGGGGCGTTGTGGCTCAGCCAGTCCAGCGCATGGGCGTTTACGGTGAGAGGATCGGAGGCGTCAGCAGGCAATTCGGGTCTGGCCCAGAGATTGATATCCTGTCGGAACACGCTCAGGGCGCCGGACAGGGCAATGGCGAACAGGACCCATCCCGTCACGAGGCCCAGCGTGGTGTGGACCAGCGCCATGGAGGCGCGGAAAGTGTTTTTCATGAGTGCCAGCCGCCGCCGAAAACACAGGCGCTCAGGACAAGGGTCAGAACACCGGTCATTGCTGCTAGTCGCCTGATATTTGTGATCCCGAAGGACATCATGAAGACGAGCGGCCAGAGCAGCAGGTCGAGCAGGATCCCGGCCATGGCGTTATCGGCCCTGGAAAGCGGCAGCCAGAATGCGAGGCACATGCCTGCCAGCGCGGACACCACGTATCCGGCCGGCAGCGCTACGACAAGACGCAGGATCGTGTCGTAGCGCCGGGTGTGTCTGCTCAGCGGTTTACCAGCTGAAGCCAATATTGGCCTGCGCGTTGCGGCGCTCTCCGTAATAGCAGAATTCCTGACCGTAAGAGGCGTAGCTCAGGCAGTTTGCGACAAAGTTCTTGTCAAAGAGATTGCGGACGCTGGCGCCCACGTTCCAGCCATGAAGGCTGTGCGACAGGTTGGAAAGGTCGTAGCGCACCGAAGCATCGAACACGGCATATTGTGGCACCCAGACACTCCCGTAAGACGCTTCGCCGCCATAGGATTTGTTGGAATAGCGCATGCCGCCGCCGAAGCCGAGACCCTTCGCCGGGCCGGAGGGCATTGTATAGAATGCGAACAGCGAGGCATTGCCTTTTCCGGACTGGATCAGGGGCTTGCCGGTTGAGTCGTTATGGACATTCTGGATACTGACAGCGGCTGTCAGAACGAGGTTGTGGAACGGCTCGGCATGGGCTTCGAACTCGAAACCATCTGAATGGACCAGTCCGCTTTCGGCGCTGTAGCCCGTGTTGCCGATCCCGACGAGAACGTTCGTCTGCTCGATATGGAACCCTGCGGCGGTGAGAAGCAGGGATGTGCCCGGGAGCTGGTATTTCAGGCCGCCTTCAAGCTGTTTGCCGATGGACGGGTTGGCCTGACGCACCGTCTTTCCACCATCTGTCGACACGCTTCCGGACTGGGGCTGAAAAGACGTGGAATAGCTGATGTATGGCGAGAGGCCGAAATCGAAGTGATAGAGGCCAGAAGCGCGCCATGTGATCTGGCTGGGGCTCTGGTTGGTGGTGGTGTGGTACATGTTGTCGGTCTGGTGGGAGCGGTACCAGTCGTTACGCAGGCTTCCCGTCAGGATCAGGCGCTTCCAGTGGATCTCGTCCTGACCATAAATACCGGCCTGATGGGAGTCGGTATTGTAGTTCACCCAGGGGCTCAGGGGAGCAATGGCCATCTGATAGTCGGGATGGAAGACGTTCATGGACGGAGCGTCGCCGTAGAAGCCGACTTCGGAGGCACTCTGCTGCATGTAGTCGAAGCCGAACATCATGGTGTGACGCAGGGGGCCGGTGCGAACCTTGCCTTTGAACTGGCTGTCGAATGTCAGGTTGTGCGTATGTTCGTTGGTCGCAATGGCCGAGCGGGCCAGTGTGTCATCCGAAACATAATAGCCGCTGTCATAGACGCTGCGATACTGGGTCTTGATGTCGTCGTAACGGCCACGGGTGCTGAAGCTCCAATTGTCGTTGAAACGGTGATTGAAAATGTAGGTGATGGCACCGTGGCGGCGGTTGTATTTTTCGAACGAGGTGTCGCCGTCGTAGAAATTGCGCGGCAGAAAGCCGAACGGCGCGCGTTTGAGCGAACCGACCAGCGGGACGCCGCCATAGGTGCCGTTTTCGGGATCGTATTGGTAATTGCCGAGGATTGTCAGCGTGGTCGGGCCATCGCCGCCGAATGTGAAGGACGGGCTGATCGAGAAGCGGCGGCTGCCGGTCCGGGCGAGCTGGCTGTGCTGGCCGTTGATGGTGCCATCGAGGCGGTAGCGGACAAAGCCGTTCTTCGTCACGAAACCGCCGACATCGGCATCCACGCGATACAGGTCGAACATGCCGCCGGTCGCGTTCACGCTGCCATAGGAGCGCTGATCCGTTGGCAGTCTGCTGGAGAGGGCGACAAGGCCACCGGGGCTCGACTGGCCATAAAGGGCCGAGGCCGGGCCTTTGAGAATTTCGATACGATCCAGACGTGACGTGTCGGTCTGGGCGACGGCGTAACCGGTCGGACTGTCCTGAAGTTTCAGGCCATCGAGGAATGTCGGTGCCGAAAATCCACGCAGGGCGAACTGGTCATAGCGCGTTCCGACGCCGCCGCCGCGAAGATCCGGCGTAATGCCTGCGGTGTAGCGGACGGCCTGATTGAGGTTCAGGACGTTGCGGATATCCATTTCGTTGCGGGTGATGACCGTGACCGACTGGGCGGTTTCAACGAGCGGCGTGTCCGACTTTGTGGCGGAAGATGCGATCGTCGAGGCGCGGCGGGCGCGGACCTTGAGCGTCTCGACCGTTTTGGCCTGTGTTCCGGCAGTCTCGGTTTTTCTGGTCCCGGAGCGCTGGGTTTGTTCGGGTGTAACATTCTGGTCGGCTGCGAAGACTTCTCCACTCATGACGAGGGAGAGGGGTATCGCGTAAAAAATCCTGTTGCGGTGCATACCCGACCTCAAATGACTGTTCATGCTGATGCGTGGTCAGAGGCTGGTATCGCTATTGAGAGTTAGTTGCAAGTAGAGGTCTGGAAAATAAAACTTTGAAAGATTTCTTTCATGGAAACGAAGTGTTTCGGTCTGTTGCGAAGGGGAAATCCGGGCAGTTTTCTGCTGCCCGGACCAGCGGATTCACCAGACGGTAAATCCTGCGTCCACGTTCACGATCGCGCCCGTCATGAGGCTTGCGGCGTCGGAGGCCAGGAACTGTACGACCGAAGCGACTTCGTCGGGCTGGCCGACACGTCCCATCGGGGTTCCGGCAATCCAGGCGTCGTAAAGTTCCGGTTTTTCCATGCCGAAGCGCGTGAGGGTGGTTTCGATATAGGTCGGGGCGACGGCATTGGCGCGGATGCCGTGAGGCGCCCATTCTGCGGCCAGCGAACGGATATACTGGTGAACACCTGCCTTTGACGCATTATAGGCAGCCTGTTGCTGGGGACGGTTCACGATCAGGCCGGACATGGAGCCGATCGCGACGATGACGCCCTTCTTCTGCTCAAGCATGATGCGTCCTGCGGCCTGACAGGAGCGGAACATCCCGTTCAGGTTGATATCCACCTGCTTGAGCCACTGACCATCCGTCATGTCCTCGGCCTTGACCTCGGAAATGCAGATTCCCGCGCAGGCGACCAGAATGTCCAGACGGCCTTCCTTTTCATGAACGCTGCGCACGGCGTTCTGTACGCTGTCCGTCTTTGTGACGTCCATGAGAACGCTGCTGACGTCATGACCCTGATCGCGCAGGTCTCGGACGGCCTGGGCTGCGAGGGGTTCGTCGAGGTCCGCAATAACGACGCGTGCGCCCGCTTCGGCAAGGGCCGTTACGCAGGCCAGACCGATGTTCTGTGCGCCACCGGTGACGATGGCGACGCGGTTATCGAGGCGGAGTTTTTCCATGTACATGATGTGTGGTTCCTAAAATCAGGCAGCGAGCGGGTGACGGTGACAGGCCTCGAAGGCCAGGCCGTCAGGAGCAAAAAGGTGACAGTTGCGCGGGGGCAGGGTCAGGCTGACGCGGGTATCCACATCCGTGAGAACGGCACCATCCGTCTGGACGACGATGATTTCCCCGTCTGGCATGCGGACATGAACGAGCGTGATGGCGCCGAGGCGTTCGATGACTTCCACGACGCCGCTGTTGGGGCCTGAAGGTGCCAGTTCGACGTGTTCGGGGCGGATGCCGACCGTCACTTTGGTTCCGGGCAGAAGGCCCGGGGATGTGACGGGGACGTAGAGGTTTGATCCATCCCGGAGTTGCACGCTCGATCCGGCGGCGTCTCCGCCCTGGAAAATGGCCGAGAAGAAGTTCATGGGCGGGGAGCCGATGAAGCGGGCCACGAACAGGTTACGCGGGTGATGGTACAGTTCGAGCGGGGAGCCGATCTGTTCGACCACGCCTTTCTGCAGGACGACGATCTTGTCGGCCATGGTCATGGCTTCGACCTGGTCGTGCGTCACATAGATCGTGGTGGCGCCGAGCTTTCGGTGCAGGGCTGAGAGTTCCACGCGCATCTGACCGCGCAGGGCGGCGTCGAGGTTGGAGAGCGGTTCGTCGAACAGGAACACTTTCGGATTGCGCACAATGGCGCGCCCGATGGCGACACGCTGCCGCTGACCGCCGGAAAGCTGTCCGGGCTTGTGGTTCAGGTAGGGTTCGAGCTGGAGCGTGCGGGCGACATGCTCGATTTTTGTACGCCGTTCCGCTTCCGGCATGCCGGACAGCTTCAGGCCGAATTCCATGTTTTTGTAAACGTTCATGTGCGGGTAGAGCGCATAGGACTGAAAGACCATAGCCAGACCGCGCTTGCCGGGTTCCACGTCGTTCACGCGCTGGCCGTCAATGAGCAGATCGCCGGAGGTGATATCTTCCAGCCCTGCGATCATGCGCAGGAGCGTGGATTTTCCGCAGCCCGACGGGCCGACGAAGACCACGAATTCGCGCTCTTCGATCGACAGGGAGATGCCCTTGATGATTTCTTCCGTAAGATACGTCTTGCGGAGGTTTTTGAGTTCGACAGTCGCCATGGGTCAGGCCCCGTTCGTGTAGAGAGAGTGAAGGGAGTGAGCCGGGATCAGAGTCATTTGACGGCTCCGAAGGTCAGGCCGCGGACGAGCTGTTTCTGGCTGATCCAGCCGAAAACGAGGATCGGGGCGACGGCAAGGGTGGAGGCGGCGGACAGTTTTCCGAAGAACAGGCCTTCTGGCGACGAGAACGACGCGATGAAGGCTGTCAGCGGGGCCGCGTGCGAGGACGTCAGGTTCAGGGACCAGAATGCCTCGTTCCAGCAAAGGATAAGCGACAGCAGGGCTGTGGACGCGATGCCGGGCAGGGCAAGCGGCAGGAGCACCATCGTCATTTCCTGCCAGCGTGTGGCGCCGTCCATCCGGCCGGCTTCCAGGATGGGGGCCGGGACTTCGCGAAAGAACGTGTAGAGCATCCACACGATGATCGGCAGGTTCGTGAGCATGTCTACGATCGCAAGGCCCGTGCAGGTGTCGAGCAGATGCGTGTTGCGGGCCAGAATGTAGATCGGCACCAGAACGCCCACGGGGGGCAGCATCCGGGTCGAGAGCATCCAGAGCAAAGTCCCGCGGGTGCGCTTTGAAGGCATGAACGCCATCGAATAGGCGGCGGGAACAGCCAGTGCGATGGCGATGGCTGTCGCTCCGACCGAGACGATCACGGTATTCAGCGCGAAGTGCCAGTAGTTGGCGCGTTCGAACACCTCGGCATAGCTGCTTAGTGTAGGCATGAAGAACAGCTTCGGCGGCGTAGAGATGGCCTGCACTTCGCTTTTAAAGCTTGTGAGGATCATCCAGAAAATCGGGAAGAACAGCCAGAGCGCTATTCCCCATCCAAGAATGGTTACGCCAATGCGGGTGCTGGTTTTTGTCTTGAGCGCCATGTCAGGCCTCCAGATTGCGGGCTACGGCGCGCACCAGAAAAATTGCGACGATATTGGCGATGACGATTGCGACCATGCCACCCGCTGAAGCACCGCCCACATCGAACTGAAGCAGGGCGCGGGAATAGATCAGGTAGGCGAGATTGGTAGAGGCCACGCCGGGTCCGCCCGCCGTAGTGACGGAGATTTCGGCAAAGATTGTCAGCAGGTAGATCGTCTCGATCATGACCACGACGCTGATGGCGCGGCCCAGATGCGGCAGAATGATGTAGCGGAAACGCGCGATCGGCCCCGCGCCATCCATGCGGGCGGCTTCACGCTGCTCGCCGTCCAGAGACTGCACGGCCGTCAGCAGGATGAGAACCGCGAAGGGCAGCCATTCCCAGGCGACGATCATCATGACGGTCATGAGCGGAAACCGCGCCAGCCAGTCGATCGGGGTGAGGCCCACGGCCCGCATCATGGCGGAATAGACGCCATAGATCGGGTGCAGCATCAGGTTTTTCCACAACAGCGCGGAAACCGTCGGCATGATGAAGAATGGCGAAATGACCATGATGCGAGCGATGCCGCGTCCGAAGAATTCCTGATCGTACAGAATAGCCAGCAGTGTTCCACCGCCAATGCTGATCAGCAGGACGCCCGCAACGAGGACGAGTGTGTTCAGCAAAGCGTGCAGAAAATCGGGGTCGGTCAGCAGGTACCAGTAATTGTCGATGCCCGCGAAGCCGTGCAGCGTGGGATCGACGAGGTTATAGTTCTGTAGCGAGTACCACAGCGTCATGACGAGTGGGACGATCGACCAGACCAGAAGGATCAGGACGGACGGAGAGAGGAGCAGGAATCCTGTCCTCTTCGTGGTCCGGACTGTCGCCCCTGCGGGCGGGCTGTGTTCGAGAACGGCCTGCATGGTATCTTGACCTTGATCTGGCGGCGTTATCGCGCGCGGCCGGACTGGCGGAGCGCGCGGGTGACCGAAGCCTGAGCGGATGTCAGCGCCTGATCGACCGTCATCTGGTCGGACAGGGTTGCTGCAACTGTCTGGCCGACCTGAGTGCCGATGGACTGGAATTCCGGGATCGCGACGAACTGGGCGCCTGTGTAGGGGCGGGGCTGTGCGGTCGGACCATTGGGATCAGCGGTCTTGATGGCGTTCAGGACGAAGGAGGCGAAGGGGGCGGCCTTGAGATATTCGGGCGCTGCATAGGTCGAGGCGCGTGTTCCCGGAGGGACTGCGACCCAGCCCTTCCGGGCGGCGACCAGTTTCACATAATCCTTGGATGTGGCCCATGTGATGAAGGTCTGGGCATCGGCGCTCTGATGGGAGCTGACGGGCACGGCGAGGCTCCAGCTCCACAGCCAGGTCGGTCCTTTGCCGTAGGGGCCTTTGGGAGCGGGAGCAAAGCCGACTTTGTCTGCAACCTGCGACTGCTTCGGATCGAACAGCAGGCCGCCTGCGACCGTGGAATCAATCCAGATTCCGCAATGCCCGCTGGCAAACAGAGCCAGGTTTTCGTTGAAGCCATTGGACGTGGCACCCGGAGGGCCATCAGCCTTCAGGGCAGAGACATACCAGTTCAGGGTCGCTTTCCAGGCGTCGGATGTCAGGGTCGGTTTCCAGGACATATCGAACCACTGCGCGCCGAACGTGTTGGCGAGCGAGGAAATATACGCCATGTTTTCGCCCCAGCCGGGCTTGCCGCGCAGACAGATGCCGTAGACCTGATTGGGCTTGTCCGTGATCTTGTCCGCGAACTGGCGGATCTGATCATAAGTCGGCTGTTCGGGCATTGTCAGCCCAGCTTTCTGGAACAGGTCCTTGCGGTAATAGGTGATGACGCTCTCGGCATAGAATGGCACGGCGTAGAGCTTGCCGTCTGCTGTGAGGCTCTCACGCACGGAAGGCAGGATGTCATTCATGTCATAGGCATCGTCAGGCTTGATTTCGGTGAGCCAACCCTGCTTGGCCCAGATCGGCACTTCGTAATTGCCGATGGTGACGACATCGAACTGGCCGGTTTTCATGGCGATGTCGGTCGTTACGCGCTGACGCAGGACGTTTTCTTCAAGCGTGACCCAGTTCAGGTGAATGTCGGGATGGGCTTTTTCGAATTCCGTCGAAAGCTGGCGCATGACGATCATGTCGCCGTTGTTCACTGTGGCGATCGTCAGGGTTCCGGCGGCTTGTGCGCTGGAGAGGACCGAGCCTGCGAGCAGGGCGCCAAGGGCGCAGAGAGCTGTACGGGTGGATTTCAGGTGACGCATGGGATGACCTCTGGAAAAGGAGTTCTGGTTGGGTGGGAGTGGTAAGTGGAGGAATACCGGCGGGGCAGCAGACCCTGCCTTCAGGCGGTGGCCTCCTTTTCCAGAACGTCGCGCATCTGCTGACGCCAGGTGATCTGGCTTTCGAGCATGTCGTGCGCGATGTTACATTTGGCGGCGTGATATGAGGTGGTGCGCCCGTCGGGGAGGATTTCGTCTCCCGCATGACTCATTCGCGCCATGGCCTGCCTCAGGTCGGTATAGGTTCCGCTTGCGACGGCCCCGAGGATGGCTGCTCCCAGAAGAACGGAATCCGGTTCTGCGGGAAGCAGGATGCGGCACCCGGTTGCATTGGCGTGTTCCCGCAGGAAAACGGAGTTTTTGGTACTGCCACCGGTCGCGAGGATCGTGTCGATCCGGTAGCCCTTCGCGTTGAGAGCGTTAATGATGTCTTTTGTGCCGTAAGCCAGGCCCTGTACGGTGGCGAGGTAAAGCCGTGCCAGATCATCGAGCGTATCAGACAGGGTCAGTCCGCTGATCATGCCTCTCAGATCCGGATCGGCATGGGGCGAGCGGTTTCCGTAAAAATCCGGAAAGACATGCAGGTCGGACGTGATCGTTCCCGGCAGCTTGTCGCCTTCAAGCGCTTCAATTCGCGCATTCAGCAGCGCATATACGCTTGCTCCGGCTTTTTCTGCCTCCTGCCTGAGCGAGGAGCCAAGCCTGTGGCTGGAGATGATGAAGTCGATCAGTGATCCTGTTGAGGACTGGCCGGCCTCATTGAGCCACATTCCAGGGACCATCGCGTTCCAGTAGGGGCCCCAGACTCCCGGTACGAAGCGTGCTTCTTTCGAGACCGCCATATGACAGCTCGAAGTGCCACAGATCAGTGATATTGAGCGCTCAAGTTGTTCATCGGACAGAGAATCTTCTGTGTTAAGGCCAAACAGGCCTATCCCTCCGGCATGGGCGTCAATTGCGGAGACACCGACGGGAATGCCGGGTGTCAGACCCATTTCCGAGGCCGCTTTAGCGCTCAAGTTGGTATCAAGAATACCGCCTAACGGACGAATATCATTCCCGATACGTTTGAAATTGTCAGCCGCGAGGTCTTCCAGTCCGACAGACTGAAAATACCCTTCATCCCAGCGGTTTTCGTGGGCGAGATAGGTCCATTTACAGGCTGTCGAACAGGCGGAACGGGACAGGCAGCCTGTCGCGCGCCACGTCAGAAAGTCCGGAAGATCAAAGAAATGAGCTGCCTGATCGTAGATATGGGGAAGGTGACGTTTCAGCCAGAGCAGCTTTGGCGTCTCCATTTCAAGGGAGATCGTACCACCGACGTAGCGAAGCACATCATGTCCGCCGCGATTGATGTCCCGCGCTTCTTCAAGGGCACGGTGATCCGCCCAGAGAATGATGTTCTGCTCAGGTGCCCCATCGGGGTCTATCGACAGGGCATGACCGTCTTCATCAAGCACGACGAGAGAGCAGGTTGCGTCAAAGCCGATCCCGGTGATTCTGTATGGTTCATCAAGCATTGCCAGTGCGTTGCGGGTCGCTTCGCAGATGGCGGACCAGATATCAGTAGACGATTGCTGGGCATAGCCGGCACGTGGTGTCCATGTCTGGATTTTATGGACGAAGGCCGCTTTCTTCTGCCCGTCAAGGGTGAAGAGACCAGCCCGGGCGCTCCCTGTCCCCACATCAATTCCAAGAACCAGATCCATAGACGACATCCAGACCATATGAAGCACAGAGCAGACATGACGGGTCAGTCATGCCCAAGGTTCCATCCGATCCGTTTTGTGATGGAATATCACACTTTGGCCGTAAGAACTATCTCTCATTATGTTACATATAACGATATGTGTGTCCATAAGGTTGTGAGATATTTTTCTCCTGTGGAGATAAGACTCATCAACAAGAGGTTATTTTCCGTGGGAAACGGGCTGGATGGGGGCTCCTGATTTTCGGTTAGGAGCGTAAGCTACAAGCCGAGTATCCGTCGGGTTTCCGCGTCAACCGGGATGCCATTGACGGCTCTTCGTCTGGCTTCCTGCCATTCCCGGTCTCCGGGTGCCATAACCGGGTGTTGTCCGTCCGCCGAGGGGCTGTTGCGCAGAAGATCGAGATATTTACGCATTGCGAGGTCATAGGCGACGGATCCGATAAATTTTTCTGGATCTATTGCGATTGCAAAATGCCCGACATTCTGTCGCTTCAGGAAATTCTGCTCTTCATCTGTTCCGGTCATAACGGGGTCCAGTTCTGCGCCCGTCAGTGCGCCGGCCAGTACCGTAACCAATCCCGCCAGTGCAGCTCCCTTGAACCCGAAGCCTTCACCGCCAAGCGGCTGAAGAAAGGAGGCAGCCATCGCATCCTGCGTGGATAGACCCGAACTATCCGCCGCTACTCCGACAGGCAATGGAAGTCCCAGCGACCGGTAAAGTTTGACCCGGTTGAAGGGGATCGAAGATGTGGCGATATCCATAAGCCACGGATCCGAATTCTTCACGGGTGCTGCCATGGCTATGGGGTTTGTCCCATGAAACGGTTTGGCGCCCCCGAACAGAGACACGGCGGCGTCGGAATTGCTCATGATCAGGCCAATCATGCCTTGTCGCGCAGCTTCCAGCACATAAGCGCCAGCGGCTCCAAAATGGGAGGAATGATGTACGCCCACGGCTCCGATTCCTGCTTCCCGTGCCAGCAGGATGGCTTCGTTCATGGCCCTGTAGGCAGCAGGATGGGCAAGGCCGCCATCAGCATTCAGTTGACCGGTTGCAGGCCCGGTTCTCTTAAAGGTTGTGGACGGTCTGGGATTGATGCCGCCTGTTCCAAGAAGCCGGAGATAGTGACCTATCAAACGGACACCGTGACTGTCTACACCGATGCGAGAGGCGTGCAGAAGAGCGCATGTCGTCGCCTCTGCGTCCTTTTCCTGTGCGCCAGCTTGAAGCAGAAGGGTCTTGACCTGCTGAGAAAGGACAGATTCCGGATAATACTGAACGGTCGTCATAACATTCACCAGAGAAATCCATTTTTTGCAGGGAAACCGGAATGTCGTGAACCCGCTCTGGGGGCGGGACGAGGCCTGTGCTGCGCAACTCGGCATACAGGTCGTCCCATCCCTGCCTCGAAACAGATGAACGATTAAAAAGCGAGAGGCTCAAGGCCTCCAGCCATCAATATGTTACGTTCATCTTTGCGCCTACAAAACGTGGCAGACCTGGCATGACGCCATAGAAAGTTGCCTGTGTGCCGCCTGAAAGCCAGTAGCGGCGATCAGCAAGATTCTGGCCGTAAACCGTGACAGACCAATGTTGTTTCGGGGCGGTAAAGGTCAGAAAGGAGTTTACGAGAAAGTATGAAGGGGCACGGTAGATGCCTCCGTCTCCAATATGCTGAGGCTGTGTCTGGGCGCCGCGGTAGTTATAGTCGACACCAAAAGTCATTTTGTAGTCGCGGAACATCGGCCATGAGTAAGTCGCGGCACCGGACAGTGTCAGGTTTGCCAGACCCATATTGTAGCCATTGTAGTTTGTATTGACCGGTGACCATATTCCTGTCGCTGCAAACTGGGCTGTAGTTGCACTGCGGTTCAGGCTTTGGAACTGGGAGTAGGAACCGTTCTGGTAGCCGAAATTCTGTGTCAGCACGAGCCCGTGGAATGGGTGGGCTTCCATGTCGAATTCGGCACCATAGATATTGGAGCGCGGAGCATTCACATAGCCGCCGAGCACGCCATACGGTGGTACAAGAATGGTGCCCAGAAGCTGCTGGTCACGATAGTCATAGTAGAAACCAGCGGCATTGAACCGCAGGCGGCGGTTGAAGAACATGGTCTTGAAACCGCCTTCATAGGTCAGAACCTGTTCGGGCTTGAATGGCTTCAGCTGACTGGATTGCTGGGTGATATTGGCGGAGAAGCCGCCTGGCTTGAAGCCGCGCGAGAACATCACGTAACCCATGATGTTCGGCTCGAACTGATACTGGGCCCCAACGCGTCCGGCAAACTGGTTGGTCAACGCGCCGGAATTTCCGAAATTCTGAAGACGTGTTCTTGCGCCCGTGTTGAGATCATAATCTGCACTGAGAACGTTCAGCATCTGACGGTCATCAGATTCATGGCTGATCGCCCCGATTACAGTCAGCTTTGGAAGTATCCGGTAGGAGAGCTGGACGTATTGATTGAAATTCTGCTGGTTCTGACGATACGATGTCTCATTGAGAGGTGTCGTATTGGGACGATCTGAAGAATCATACCAGAAATTCTGTGCCATCCGTGCCCGGCTGTAATACATCCCTGCTTCCCAATGAAATTTGGCATGCGGGTTCAGGGATTCAATCTTGAGTTCCTGAGAAAAGACATTGGTCTGATTGTTGCGGAACATGTTGCCATAGGAGGCGACAGAGTTGGTCTGATTGGTCAACTCATGTTCGTCCACAGTCTCAAACGCACTCAGCGTCCACAGGCGACCCCAGCTGAAATCCTTGGTATATTTGATGTTGGCGCCCCAGAACATGTTGTCTTCGCGCGGCTTTTTGTTGTTGCCGTCTATACCGATGATTTTTGCAAATCGTGGGTCAAGTCCCCATTCTGTTTCCATGATATTGGATGTAATGGGGATGCCGTAGCTATTGTACAGATTGTGTCCAGACGATGCTTCAGATTGATCCGTCGTCCAGTGGCCGCCAACATCGAGTGTCGAAGTTTCGTCGATCTTCCAGCGAAGCTTTCCACGAAGAGCGCCGATATTGGCGTTGCCGTAACCCTCACCTCTGGAATTGCGCTGAAAGCCGCCACCAGTCATGGACTGTCCGGCAAGCCGGAACGATACAGATCGGGAGATCGGCCCAGAAACGAACCCTTCAACTCGGTTACGCCCATAGCTGGCAATATCTTCCGTCAGACCCGCGTGAAATTCGGGCGTTGGGTCTGCCGTATGGAAATTGATTTCTCCACCCGTAGTGGATTGTCCATGCGTAAAGCCGGATGCGCCTGGGGCAACCGAGATGTCGTCCATGTCGAACAGTATGCCAGATGTCATGATGCTGACGGGATAGGCCACACCGTCTACATAAGGCATGACGGATGGCGTATTGTTCTGTGTAAAATCCATCAGCCCGACACCACGCAGGGCAAAATTCAGTGCAGAGCTTCCAAAAGAAGGCTGAATGGTCAGGTTCGGTGCGACACGAACGATATCTGTCAGCTGCCGAACATTCCGGTTCTGAAGTTCCTGGCGGGACAATACAGTTTCGGAATGTGCTTCGTGCTGTCCTGCCCCTGTTACTCCGCGCCGAGCATTGACACGAACAACCTCGTTACTTGTCGCAGAAACGTCGGTCGCATGATGTCGTGAGGCGGCAGACTCATGTTTGTTTGCGGAGTGTACTCCTCGTTTTGCTGCTATCGCAGCCGCATCAGCACTTCCTGCGCAGGACAGGAGAGCTGTGGATAAAAGCATTGTGCGCAGCGAAAAAACAGGGCGGAGGCGACAGGACGAAGCAAGGGACATCGGGCATTTCCAGATCGGCGATGTGAAGCAGTCAGGATGTGTCACAATTCACCAATCCGGCGAATCTTGTATACAAGATAGAATATAAAATTCTCTTGTTCCATATTAAAAACGATCTTGTCCGGAATATTCCTTTCACGGATCTACTGTCGTGCTTGTCCCTTCGGAAAAGGAAGCGCATACAAACTGTTATGAAAGCCTGGGAAAAACCGCTGCAGCCAGCCAGCAGCAATGTCATCGAGAACAGGATCATACAGGCCGTTCTTTCTGCGGAAATCTCGCCAGGAGAAAGGCTCGGAGAGAAAGATCTGGGCGAGATTTTCGGTGTCTCGCGAACTTTGGTGCGAGAAGCGATGATGCGGCTCAGTAGCCGAGGCATTGTAGCTGTTTCGCCACGGAGAGGCTGGTTCGTTGTTGAACCCACTGCGAAAGAGGCCCGTGAAACGATAGAAGCGCGTCGATCGATTGAGGTCGGTCTTCTTATGACCCGAAAAAGCATCAGCACAGATGCGATTGATCACCTTGAGACGCATGTTCTCGAGCAGCAGCGTGCCATTGACGAGAATGATCTGGGACGCCGCAGCTATCTTCTGGGTCATTTCCACGTCCATTTGGCCACGGCACTCGGGAGTTCTATTATAGCCAACTTTCTTGAGGAATTGACGACCCGGACCGTGCTGATCGCAGCCCTCTATCAATCTAGGGCCGATGCACAGAAATCCTGCGACAACCACCGCCGATTGGTACATGCATTACGTGAAAACGATGTGGAGGGGGCCGTGAAAATCATGGATGATCATTTCACGCATCTCAACAAGGCACTCAAAACCAGGTCACGTTTACAAAGGACCTAATGCGGTCCCGATAGCTTTTCCAGTCTGCTTGCTGGGAGCGCCACGGCCTTTTCGTGAGGGAATAACCGGCAGGATCCCGTGGATCAGCAGGTCCTGGCGGCGGCTGTCGCTGTCGTTGCCCCGATCGGCCAGCATGGCTTTGTTATTCGAGAGCTGGCCAGCGGTAAGGACAAAGCCGGGAGTGCGTCCTTGACTGTCGCATGGAGCGTGGATTTTGCTCATAAAGCTGCTGCATGGTCGACCAGAAGCCTCCGAATGAGCTTCCCTTCTCCAGCCGGATACTGTGAATAGGCACGGACTACGGTGCTGTTGATCATATGCTGCCCGTTATCGCCCATTCCTGATCCGTCAGATTACCTCGTGCCATACCTGCTCCATTACGCTGCCTCGCCATAGCAATTAGCAAAATAGATCTTACCCAACACAAACCGGTCTTTTGGTAACGCGACCCAGGTCTATTCGGCATACTCCCAGCCTCCACCGAGTGCGCGGTAGAGGCCAACAAGTGTGGTCTCAGTTCGCGTCTGGCTAATGGAGAGAGCAGACTGGCTGGAAAGCAGAGCTGCCTGTGTTGCCACAACGTTCAGATAATCCGACGCGCCTTGCCGGTAACGCTCATGTGCGGCGTTGAAGGCGGCCTTGTTCTGAAGAAGTGCCTGTTGCGTCAGATTATAAGTTGACTGTGCCTTGGTATAGGCCGTCATGGCATCGTCGACTTCGCGCCAGGCATTCAAAACCGTATTGTGCCATGTCAGGATGGCTTCACGCTGCGCGGCTTTCCGAAACTGAAGCGTAGAGATCAGCCTTCCGCCCTCGAAAACAGGGATGTTGAGAGTAGGACCAACGCTGAACTGCTTTGCTGGCAGCGAAAAGAAATCAGCAGCGGAAAAGGATTCTGTTCCCATATTTCCGGCAAGCGTAATGTCCGGATAAAAGGCCGCCGTGGCAACACCGACTTCTGCGGTCGCAGCATGGAGACGCGCTTCTGCCTGAAGGATGTCCGGACGGCGACGTGTCAGATCTGACGGAAAACCCACGGGAACGCGGGCTGGCAAGGGCGGCTGGACAGAGTATGGTCGCAGTTCGGCTTCAAGGGTGCGGGGTGGCTCTGCCAGAAGCAGGCTGATAGCATTGATGAGGGCTGCTTCGGAGTTCTCGAGGCCGGGTAAATCGGCGCTCATGCTGGCAAGCTGTGCAGAGGCCTGTGAGACGTCCAGATTTGTGGCAACGCCATTGGCGAAACGCTCCTTCACCAGCTTCAGGCTGGTCCGGGCCAGTGCGATATTTGATTTGAGAATGGCTTGCTGCTGCTGGACGCCGCGCAGTTGCATGTAGCTGGTTGCCAGGTCGCTGACCGCCGCGAGGGCTGTGGCACGGCGTCCCGCGAGCATGGCTGTTGCGTTGGCATGTTGCGCTTCAACGCTGCGACGAATGGTGCCAAACAGATCCAGATCCCAACTGGTGCTCAGGACGTTTTCGTAAAGATTGAAGTTCATACTCGAACCGGGGCGTGGTTCCGCGAGTGAGAAAATGCCTTCAGAGCTGAGCTGACGGTAGGCATAGGAGCCGGACCAGTTGGCCTGTGGCAACCCAGCGGATGCGGCAGCTTTCATCTGCGATCGGGCCTCGCTGATGCGTTCTGCGGCGATCTGCAGGTTGAGGTTCTGTTTTCCGAGCCGATTGGCAAGGCTGGTCAGTTCAGGGTCATGGAAGTTTTGCCACCAGCGCGTATCGACAGCACCCGCATAGGTCTGACTGACACTCTGGGGTTCAGGCCCCCAACTGGCGGGAGTATTCATGGTCGGACGCTGGAAGTTCGGCCCCATGGTGCATGCCGAAAGTACGAGGCTGCCGGTCAGCAATACGGAAATGGAACGGCACTTCATGGTGCAGCTGCAGGCGTGGGAGATGATAGGGAGGGCGTAACGCTTCTCGGGTTTTGAAGCTGTTCGACGGTGACATTGTCGAGGTTGGTATCAACCGTGGTCTCTACGGAAAAGCCAAGGCGCAGCAGACGGGCCAGGGGCTGGTTCGGTGCAAGGATAATCTTGACCGGCAGGCGCTGGACGATCTTCGTGAAGTTTCCAGTCGCGTTTTCCGGCGCAATAGGGGCGAAGACAGCGCCCGAGGCCGGGGGAATGCTGTCCACGATCCCGTCCAGAGTCACGTCGTAGGCATCCACATGGATTTTGACAGCTTGACCAGGACGCATGTGACGGAGCGCGAGCTCACGGTAGTTGGCGCGGATCCAGATCTGGTCGAGCGGGACGAGGGCCATAAGAGCGGTGCCCGGATCAACATAATTTCCGGTCTGGACGCTGCGTTCGCCGATCATGCCGTCTTCCAGCGCGCGGACTTTGGTATAGGACAGGTTCAACTCGGCCTGTCGGACATGGGCACGGTCCATATCCACGGTCGTCAGTGCAGATTTGTGTCGGGCCTGAAGAACGGGAATCTGGGCGCGTGCGGCGGCAATGCGTGCTTCAAGGGATTGGAGCGTTGCTTCCATTTCGCGCAGGCTCGCCGCGGACTGCTGATGTTCCTGCGTCGAACCGGCACCTGTACGGGCCAGGTTGGTATAACGCTGGTCATTCTGACGGGCAAAAACGAGCTGGGCACGGATGCGGGCGGCTTCCCCGACATTCTCATCAATAATGGAGGGCTGGCGTGACACGCTGGCTGCGGCATCCTGCACGAGCGCTTCGTCCCGCGCGAGCGTCGCACGGCTCTGGTCCAGTGTGGTCTGGTAATCGTGGGGGTCAAGTTCGACAAGAACCTGTCCGGCCTTCACTGGCTGGTTGTCTGTGACGTCAACAGCGATCACCTGTCCGGCAACTCGGGGAGCAACGACGGTATAATGGGCTGTAACATAGGCATCGTCGGTCCAGACATGGCGGTTGGGCACAAAAATAATGGCCAGAACGACAGCGATGAAGACGAGGATGACAAGGCCGCCACCAATGAAAAGCCAGCGGGTGATGGTTTGGTGTTTGCGGTCCTGCTTTTTTTTCTGCTCTTCTTCACGGGGATCCTGGGAAGACTTGTCGTGCTGATCTGCCATCCTGCGGCAATTCCTTTCAAGTCCTGCTGCATGGCAGGATGGCTTCGGGAGTTATTTCGACTGAAACACGATACGTGGGGGATAGGTTCGAACGGGAAGTACGCAGACCCAGATCATCAGGAAAACCACGAGACTACCGAGTACGACCCAGTCATCGCTGAACGTCAGTGTTGCGGTCTGTCGGGCCATCTGGGCATGCAAGGCGCCCATACTGCCGGGAGAGGCAGCCTGGCCTGAGGGCGTGAGAGGAGCAGGCCGTTGCAGAACCGGGTTTGTGCCCTGCACGAGGCTGTAGCGAACCTGCCCGAGGCGATCGGCAATCCGATCCGAGTGAAGCGAGCCGCGCTCGCGGTGCATGAGTTGAAGCAACCAGATGCCTACGGCTTCCGCAACCGCCCGGGGTGTGTTGACCATGGCAGAGGCAAATGGTCCCTCCGAAGGATCGAGTGTGTTGGTGGACATCATGAGCAGGGGCATGACGATCATCGCGTCGCCAATCCCCTGTAACGCCTGCCAGAGATAGAACTGGTCACGGTTCCAGTTCGAGGTGAGGAAAAAATCGCCGATGCAGGCCGTCAGAATGCAGGACATGCCGATAAAGCTGACAATGCGGGAGTCTACCCAGGTTCTGTTCAGAACGACCGCCATCAAAGGGAGCATGACGAGCTGTATGGCCGCGATTTCCAGTGTGACAGGATAGATCTGTTCCGGACGGTAACCAGCGGCGGATTGCAAAAAGGACGCTGGTAGCGTGGATGAGGATAGAGAAATGACAACAAATGTCAGCAGGGTGGTGGCGCCATAGGCGAAGTTGCGGCGACCAAGAAGCTGGAATCTGAACAGTGGAAGTGGGTGAAACCACTCGTTCAGAACGAAAAGCGGAATACAGACGAGGCTTGTCAGCCCCAGGACACAGATAAAGGGACTGTTGAACCAGTCCATCCAGTCGCCCATCTGCAGCATGATCGAGAAAGAGCCCATTCCAAAGACGATCAGAAGGAAACCTTTCCAGTCGAATTTCCAAAACCGCTCATGTTTTGGAGGATCGACCGGCATGCCGTACCACAGCAGCAGGAAGGACAGGGTGCAGAGCGGGATGGACTGCCAGAAGACGAAACGCCAGTCTACGAGGTCGCTCCATAATCCAGCGAATGCCATGCTGAGATTGGGAAAGAAGGTCGCAGTCAGGGCATATGCGGCCAAACCGTAAAGCCTTATGGGGGGCGCCAGCACCCGCAAGGCGATCGTCATGAGAAGAGGAACGGTAAAGCCACCTGCCAGCCCTTGAAGAACGCGCAGGATGTAGAGCAGGGACAGGGTGGAGGTAAACGGAATGAGGCTGGACGACAGGACAGCGAGAAGTGCTACGAAAAACGAGAACCGTCGCAAAGTCAGTGTTACGGCGAGCCAGGGCGAGACCGACATCCCGATGATTTCGGCGGTAATATAGAGGCTGGAGAACCAGCGCTGGGAGTCCAGACTTAGCCCCAGAGCGCCCGCGATATCGGGAAGGGCCTGGGCGGAGACCTGCTCATTCAGTTCTGTAGCGAAAGAGAGGGCGATGATGCCGGCAAGCCCGAACAATGACCTTTGCTGGGGTGTCATGCAGATGATCGGGCAGGAAAAAAGAGCATCATTCCTCAGGTCATGCCGGAACAGTCGAACTATTTTAGACCGGATTCAGTAATTTTCGGCATAAGGAAAAATTTAAGAATCGCCACGCAGCATAAAAGGAGCCCGAACGAGAAGTTTCCACGGTCCTCCAAGATATCGCCACAGGCGCAGGGCCGCTCCATGGGTTTTCACAGGTTCATAGCCCTGTGACAGATGTTTCAGAAGCTCACGGGCTTTCTGGGGAGAAACCTTGTTCTGGATGGTCAGGTGTGGGTGCCATGGAGCGCGATCCTGTGCCGTACAGTGCTCTGGCGGAACAAGGCCGGAAATTTCTTCCCGAACGGCTTTGATCTCAGGGGAGATGATACGATAAGCCACACCCCGTCCCAGCAGAAATGGCGCCTCGATTGTGACGCAGGGTGCCTGCCGATCTCTGATGAGATGCGTAAGGAGGATGTCTGTATATTCTGCAGGCAAGGCGTGGAAAATCGTGACATGCGCAGGAACGATATTGCGGTCTTGGGGAAAATGGCGGTCCCGCATGGACTGCGCCCAGTCCTGCACGGACTGTTCCAGCTCAAGGGTCAGGATCAGGGGCGCCTCCTGTTTCTCCGCCAGAAAACGGCTCACGCTTTACGAGCCCAGCCCGGTGCAGCCGGAGTAAGAGTTTCGAGAAAAGCAGATGCGCTCGAGCGATACTCCTGCTGTTTTTCCCTGCTGAAACGGTGCCACGTTGCGTACATGTTTTTCATGCGCATGTTGTGAGAAAAGCGTGTTTCGTGCCGTGCCAGAAAGTCCCAGTAGAGAGCGTTGAAGGGGCAGGCCTCGGAGCCTGTCTTCTGCCCGACGTCAAACCGGCATTTCCCGCAGTAATCCGACATGCGGTTGATATAGGCGCCTGAACCTACATACGGTTTGGACGCGATCTTCCCGCCAGTCAGCCAGAACCTGTCGGGCATGGTTGAGAGACGTGAGCAACGCCTCGTTGAGGCATTCATCCCTCAACCGGCCGTTG